>NZ_JAMONU010000214.1 GCF_027066465.1 Thermococcus sp. | reverse complement strand
TATGAATTTCCCCAAATCAACCCAATCGCTCTCCTGCTCCATTGTAATGCCCCTTGCGAAATACCAGAGCTTCGTCGGGCAGATGAAGAGGTAGTTTATCTCCGTGCCGGTGATGAGGAGGTCTGTGAGGGAGTATCCCTGAGGGGAATTGCAGTTTGAGTTGTAATTATCGTTACAGTCTTTACTGTTACAGTTTGGACTGTAATTCATAGGATGTCCTCCAAGTCATCGAGGTCTTTACCTTTACCAACCACTTCATCAACACCGTATTCCCAAAGTTGCTCAGCTTTATCCTTGCCCCAAGTCAGAATCACTGGATAACCCTTGAACGTGTTGTGGAGAGCGTGCTGAAGGTCAAAGTTCTTATTATCCAAAATTAACCAAATTGGAATGTTAACCGAAAATTCCTGAAGTATTTTTCTGAGGTCCCATTTGCTGACCTCACGTCCAAGTTCTTGAGAGAGCCTCTGCGTAATATCATTCCAACTGAGCCTGAAGTTCTTGGGGTCACTCAGTAACTCCCCAAACTTCTTCACGGTTTCGTTGTAACCGTACTCCACCATCAGCGCGGGCACGACGAAGTACATTCCAGCCATCTGGCGGAAAACACGCTGAGCTTCGCTCTTCTTTTCGAGAGTGAAGTAGTCGAGCTTTGTCAGGAGTTCCTCAACTTGTTTCCTGTACGCTTCAAGGATTTCGCCCCGATAGACCTTTTCTATGGCGTTCCTCTCGTCCTCATAGCTGAGGGGTCTGCCTTCGAGTGTGCCAATAACTTCCGCAGTCTTCTGAAGCACCTTATCGCCGATTTTCCCTCCGTACACCGCCCTTGTTCTCTGGTCAATGCCAGAGAACACGACAATGTTTGGGGCACCTGCGTAATCTGTTTCCCTGTTTCTATAAACTCTGCCCCATCTCTGAACTTGGCTGTCAATTGGTGAAATTTCTGTTATCATAGCATCGAAGTCAAGATCTACTGAAGCCTCGACGACCTGAGTTGCTATAAGAACCACCTTCTTGCCTTCTTTAAGACCTGACTTAACTTTAAGGATAACCTCTGCCTTCTTTCTTTCAGGCAGGCGTGAATGGAGGAGGTAAACCTCCCAGCCATTGCCCTGCTTAGATATGAGTTTGTAGGCTTCTATTGCCTTTTTCACGTTGTTAAGAACCACCATGATACTCTTAAAGCCCTGTTTTTCAAACTCTTCGATTGCTGAGAGGACTTTTTCAAGGCCTTCAAATTTAAGTCCGTCATTGGTGTACTTGAAAAGATTTCCTTCTATGAGCTTTACGAGATGCCGTTTCAGGCGAAGGTTCTTGACATTAAGTCCGTGTCTCTTTGACTCCTCAAGGACATCAACGATTTTAAACCCATCCTCCCTGAGGAAATGCTCCATATGGGGCGGCAAAGTCGCTGTAATCACGAGCACCTTTCCACCGGCATTTTTTATGAGCTGAAGCGTTTTCAGAAAGACCGCCGCCATCTCAGGTGTGTACGCCTGAACTTCATCAACGACTATCGCCGATTCAGGATAAACTGAAATCACCTTGTCGGCTCCGTAGTAGTTGAGTCCCGTAAGGAAGACTTGGTCAGGAGTTGAGAGCATAACGGGCATCGCAAGCAGGCCCGCGGCGTTTACCTTTTTCTCAACTTCGATGTCACTTCCGGAACCTTCCACATACTCTATGAATGCCGTCGAATGAAGCAGGCCAACCAAATCCTTATCGAAGTACTCCTCTGATAGTCGTTTGTAAAGGTCGTTTAGGGCCACCCTGAGCGGAAGGGTGTAGAGCAACTTGCCCCTTTTCCTCGCCCACAGGATTCCAAGTTCTGTCTTCCCGGAGCCCGTGGGTGCAACGACAACAAGATAGTCCGAATCCTTTTTGGATAAAAGCTCCTCCTGCCAGAGGCCACCAAAATCAACTTTCTGGTTTCTCAGCTTTTCTAGAATCTTCCTTCTTATCTGTTCATTAACATCATTGAAGACTTCTAAGAGATTAAGCGACTTCTCAATCTCGAAATCTCCACTTGATGAATAGTCGCATCTCCTTAGCATGCCGAGGAACACAAGGAAATCAACGTCGAAACCTTCTGGATTGTAAAGCAAAACTTCCTCAGATAGGTCGTCGTTCCAGTTCGCTACCTTCTCTTTAATTGTCTCTATGCGGGAGAAATCAATCGTTATCTCCGCCACGGCCTTTTTGATGAAGTCCTCCGCTTTGAATTCGCTATCTATGACCCTGAGGTACTCCCTGAGGAATTCCTCAATGATTTCCCTCTTTGAAACCAGAAAACTCAGATGCTTCTCTACATCATCAGGATATAGCTCAACTATGTGGGAGAACTCTTTGTCCTCTGAGAAAAACTCGTTGTAGTGGTGGAGCAGAACCGCGGTTCGGATTTTTGCATCCTGCTCGGAGTTACCTAGCAATCCCGCACTCCAAAGAACCGACAGAATTTCATGACGAGCTCTTATACCCTCGCTTCCCTTGAGATATTCCGCAAGCTTCTCGGGAAACTTCCCTTTGCCATAAAGCCTCCTCTGGAAGTCGAGGGTTATCTTGCCAAGGTCGTGGATGATTATCGCCTTCGCGAGGCCCTTAAAGAGTTCAAAACGCTCCTTGGAATTCCGAAGGGGCAGGTAAGTCACAGTTCCGTTCAGGTTCTCGATGAATTTGTAGAGTTCAACACATCTTTCCAGCGCAGATTTCACGTGGTCAATGAGCAAGGCGTTATTTTCCCCGCTCTTTGCCCTGAGAAAGGACAACAGAGAAGCCTTCGTGGTGTCGTTACCCTCTCTGAGAAATTCCTCAATACTCATCTGGGGCATCACAACCACCCGCTCGCCTTTTCATCAGCTACCACTTTGAGCTGAACCC
Organism: Thermococcus sp.; assembly: GCF_027066465.1. Classification (GTDB taxonomy): domain Archaea; phylum Methanobacteriota_B; class Thermococci; order Thermococcales; family Thermococcaceae; genus Thermococcus. Next base: position 17,389 of record NZ_JAMONU010000214.1, on the reverse strand, counting down.
CATCAAAGGAATACTCCTCGAAGCGAACCTTATTACTGAATTTCAAGAATGTCCAGGCACCAACGTAAATCACTGACCTGAAATCCACGTCCCTAAAAGTCTCGGTGCCTATCTCTGCCTTGTGCTTTACTGGTTTTCCATTGTTTTTGAAGACGACACGGATTGGGATTGAATACGTTGGATATTCTTTTTTCCTCAGCATTTCAATTGGCACGCTAACGTAAGTTGGGTATTTAATCGCAATCTCCCGCGCTTTCTTTTCTTCCCCCTCAATGAACTCTACTCTTCTTAGAAAGACAACGTCCTCGCTTCTCCCGAGGGATATAACCTTTCTGGGTTTCTCAAGGGCCTCCTTGATTTCGCTAAGGAACTTTTCCTTCCCTCTAAGGAGTATGTAAAGCCAGCCGTTGAAAAGCTCCTGCTGGAGGACCGGGCTTCTTTGAGAAGTCACTGGAAAACCATAGAGCGGCAGATTTTGGTTCCACAGTGCAGGCCGACCCCTAAAGCGAACCAGTGCTATTTCCGTTTTCGTGGCCTTTATCAGCTGTTGATAGTTCCAGAAGACGCTCTCGAAGCCACCATGAATGCTGACTTGGAGGTTCCACCACTCATCGATTCCCTTCCCGTTGCCGTACCAGTCGTTTAGTGCGTTCTGGAACATACCGATTATCGTGGACTTCGGTGGTAACGGGTAGGTCTGGGCGTAATAAAAGGTAAACGAGTTGCGATACTGGGCAAAGGGCTGGAAGAGTTCAATGAGGAGGGTTTTCTCGGCCATAGCCATCACTTGAGCCTCACTTCTACGCTCGGGTCTTTGAAGACCTTCACCTCTGAGAGCCCTTTCCCAGCGTTGAAGAGCTTTTCAACAGTAGACAGGACCTTAGACTCATCTAGCTCAGCAATATCGATGCCCTCCGAAAGACCTGCCACCAGAAATACTGGTTTCCGGTTCTTTGAGACAACGTGCCTTATCCTAACAACTTTCTTCCCGTCTTCCTCGCGTTCCTCTATTTCGTCGTACTCCTCTTCGCTGTACTCGTCGAGGAGCTGAATCCTGTCCTTAAACGTCTGGTAGGGTTTGTTATTGTAGACTCCGAGAATCAGAAGTTTTGGAGTGAGGAACTCAGTGCGTCCCTTTATTTTCCTCTTGAGGTTCAAGACTGCCTCTATAAGTTTGAGAATCCGTTCTCTCCTTGCTTCTTCACCTAGGTCAAACTGAATTTCGTAGAGCTTAACCCCCTCCTTGTTGCTCGTTGGGTCAAGTATTGGTATTATCCTAAGCTCCTCCAGATGAACGTTTCCAATCTCAATTTTTCCATCCTTGGAGATTAGGACCAGCTCTGTAGTTGGAGTACCTCCTTTACTTTCATTCTTGCCCTTCTTTTTGTTCTTGCTGTCATTTTCGATGAGCCCTTTGTACTCTGTAACCTTCTTTGCATTTTTGCCCTCGGCTTTTAGGTTATCGAGGACTGTTTTAACATTGTCTATCTTCGTCGTGAACACTGAGAACCTTCCCACTTGGTCAACATCTACCACAACGGTGTAGATGTAATAGGAGTAGTGCTCTTCAGCCGTGAATAGGTTTGGTTCAAGCTTTGTGGTGAGGCCAGCTTTTAGGGCTCTCTGAGCTATCCAGTGGTTTCCGTTGAAGTGGGAGTCATAGTAGAACGGTGTCATTGAAACCGCATGGCTTATCCTGACAGGGGCTGTTCTTGACTGAGTTGGCTCTGACTTTGTAACGAGATATCCAAAGAGGTCGAACTCAGGATACTTAAGTATCTCTCCAGTGAATAGGACATCAGGCTTGGGATTGAAGACATCTCCTTTACTTTTATCACTCTCCTTGATAAACACTGCTCCAGGCGCGAGTTCATCTTGCTTAAAGACTTCACTATCATTGAGCATGCTGTATCTCAGCGCATACCTGCTCACCAGCGTGTACTGCCTCCCGTCCCAGCGGGTTATCTTCTTCAGCTCCTGATAGTTCCCGCTCCCTTGGTCGTAGTTAAGGGAACTTCCGTAAAAGACAACATCCATAACCAAAAATCTTGCCATCAGCTTTCACCTCCAGCCATTATGCCGAGTATTACGGAGTAGGCAACTTTCTCAAAGTCAGACTCCGAAGAAGGAAAGACATCCATAAGCACGGAAGCAAGTTCCTTAGCCTTGTGGTTGTCCTTGGAATGGGCGTTAAGAGCCCTCAGGAGAATCCACAGGAATCTGTCCTGGTCGTTTGCCTTGACGGCGTTCAGCAGGTCAAAGACGAGCTTCTGCCGGTAGTTTTCAGAACCAGCCCCGCCGAGGACTTCTCTACTCAGACTTTTAATCTTCCACAATGTCCTGTTCTGAACTACCATCCCCACCGCCTCCAACAAGACCGACTATGAGCGCGAGGGCAAAATTCTCCCAGGAGGAATCGTTGTTTAAAATCCGCCTGAAGAGGTAGGAGTTGATTATGGCCACTTTGTCTTTGCTCTTAACCTGGAGGAGCGCCTTGAGGAGCGTATTGACAAAGGCGTTTCTGTTGTGCCTCCTCAATGCTGAAAACAGAGTGTAAATTAGATTCCTCCCACCGATTTCGGGCGAAAGTTCCCTAATTACCACAGCAACGCTGTTCATGTCTCTGTAGAAGTCCTTAACCTCAACCGCCGCCCTCTTTGGACGGTCAAAGAAATCCCGACCAAACAGGACTGGGTTCTCCTCACGTTTCAACTTTGCATCAACGGCCAGAGCGTAGAGGCTGGCTCTCCAAGATGGAGGACTGTTTTTCCTGACTGCATTCCAAAGGTGTTTTGAAATCAGCGGGGAGAGTGGCTTCTGTTTTATGAACTCGCCGAGGAGCCAGACTTTTGAATCTCCAACGGGCAGTGAAGTGTTCATTGCATCCCTAATCTGGTCGTCGAGGGTTATTGAAGCGTGGAGTTTTGGAATGCCGATGTATTCAACATCTACAAGATTTTGTTGATTAATCCCTGCAAAGTTAATTAAATACATATTTTCAAGACTCCATTGAGCTTTTTCTTCTAGAATAGTATCGATGACAGCCTGCCACGTTATCCTAAACATAGATTGTTTTTCCCGAGTTTGGGCTACGAGAACTTTCAGACGCTTATTTACATGGTATGTGAACTCCAAGGTGCTCCCGTAAAAGAACACATTGCCAACGCCACTAACGAATGTGAATGCATTGAGAAAGTTCAGGAGGTATATAAACAGATGCGGGACTTGGCGTAGCAATGGTTCAACTCTAATAGGGGTATAATGAACGTTTGGAAACTCCGAGTCAGAAGGCAGGAATTTACTCAGAGTTTTGTCAATTTTCTGAAGATACTCTGTGTATTGGACATTTCCTTCGATGATATTTCTAAAGTCCTCAAGCTGTTCGAATATCCCCCTGCTATTATTAAAGAACATAAAGTTCTTGTAGAAACCACTATCAATCGGTATTCTGAAGTAGCGGGATTTTTGTTTCAGCTCATCCAAGGCTACTGACCCGTATGGAATTTCCCTTAGAGCGAACCATTGAGACATTAGATATTCCCTAAGCTTAGCATGAACTTCAAGAGCATACTGAAGTTTCTTACTGCATTTTTCTGGTAATGCTTCCAATAACTCAGGATTTTTAAGTTGCTCAATCTGTTCAAGTTCAAGTTTGTGAGTATTGTTCTCGCACGGGGCCTTTCTAAGCTTTAATGCTGACTTAAGGGCATTTTGACAATCCTTATCACATGCAACCTCTACCAGCAGTTTCTCCCTCGTTTCAATGTATTCCAAATAAGTCTCATCATTGAATGCTGGTTTGGGGTTGCCATTCCTATCTAAGACATCCTTTTTGTGCATCTGTTTGAGTTTATTCTTAATCCATTTATCCTTAAAAATCCCGGTTATGAATTTCCACCACACCAGTTCGAGCAATTTATGTTTGTCACCTTGGAAGTTCTCGATTTCTTCTGTAGCAACCGCTATTACACTTTTATCATGTTCGCTTGCAAGATTGTAGAAATAAGCTAACGGAAAATACCCGTAATAAACCTTCTCCAGCTCATTCTTGATGCGTCTCTGAAGCTCCTCCAAATCCCAGCCGTAAACTTCCTCCATCAGATTAACAAATCCCAAAATGCCTGCATCTATGAACCAGTTCCCCGTGAACCTAAGTTCTTCTCCTTCCATCAGCCTTCACCATTCCAAACCCTATCGAGTTCTTCTCCCCGAAGCCTGCCAGATAGCCGGCCTTCAACAGGCCCTCGTCGCCCTTCGCGCGGAACACGAGGTGCCAGGCTATCTGAAATATCCCGGGCTTTACCTCGAAGCGCTTGGGCTTGGCGTTGAAGACCTTCATCTCGAAATCCTCCGGCGGATTCGCGCCGAAGATGTGGAGGTACTTCTCCCTGAGGTTCTCCTTAATCAGCTCGTAGAACTCGGGCTCGTCAGGTCCCAAGTCGTAGCTTCTAAGCTTCCCAAACTGAAATCTCTTCGTCGTCACAGCTATCGGCGACAGCGTGACGAACTTCCGCCCGCTCAACCTTTCAGGCTCCGCCACGGCTCTGACCTCCTCAACCCTGAACCTCTCCCCCCACAGCTCGACCTCCGGACTCTGGAGCAGTCCTCCGATGAATGCCTCGGCAATCTCCGGCACCGCCGTTGAGAAGTAGAAGTATGCCCTCCCAGAGCCAAGGAAGTAGGGCCTTCTCCGCTCCACCTCACGCTTTTCGACCATGAAGAGGGAGTAAGTGAATAGCTTGGGCACCTTGGGGCTGTGGAGGCTTAAGCTCAGGTCGGGATTAACGCGCTGGATTCTCCTGTAAATCAGCCCCTGGAGGTAGTGCTGGTTGCTGAAGGGGACGCGGTAGGGTTCATTCTCAGGTCTGAGTCTTATTGCAAACCTCATGCAACCACCCCGAACACTCTGTATTCAGAGTTCAACCCTTAAAAGATTTTCTCACTTAAAGGAAAAAGATTGTAATTAGAGAAGAGTTGGAAAGAGTGGTTACTCAGCCCTCTTCAGCTTGAGAACCTCTTTGGCAAACTCCTCAAGTACTTCCTTGCGCATGCCCTCGAAGAACTTTATCGAGCCTGCATAGCTGTGGCCGCCGCCCTCGATTCCCGCCGACGGGAGCCTCTCCTGGAGCCTCGGAATTATCGCGTTGAGGTCGAAGTTGTAGGCGGCCATTCCGTCGCTCGCTCTAACCACGGCGAAGTCCGGGCCGTAGGCGAGGGTTAAGATTGGGGAATCCTCACCGTACTTCTCCTTGAAGTGGTCGTGGATTAAGCCGCTCAGCTTGCCCGGAGAAGGATAGCTGAACTTCGGGGCAAACAGCTCGACGTCTATCGTGTTGAACCTTATCCCGTTCGGCAGGACGACGCTCTTGACGTGCGGTAGCGATGCCTTCAGCGCTTTCTCCTGCTTCTCCTTGACCTCCGGGTAAATCGCGTTTATCAGCTCGCGGTGCCTCTGCAGGTTCCCCGTGAGGAGGAGAATCTCGTCTATTATCCCGTGCCCGTCCATGAACTTCCAGTAGAAGGCCTCGTGGTCTATAACCTCGGCAATCTTCTTCAGGTCCTCCTCGGTGAGGCCCTTCGCCTTCTTGGCAATCTCGAGGTACTGGTAGAACTCCGGTGCCTTGCTCCTGTCGCCTGTTCCAGCGATGGCAGGCAGGTGCTTTATCCTGTCCTCAACATCGGGGTTGACGAAGCGGGCCACCTCTGTGGCAAGCATTCCAGCGGTTAGTTCGTAGTAACCGCGCTTGACGTGGTGCGGATTGACGTGGACATCGACGTACTCATCGACCTTAGCTTTGTCCTCGCTCACCCACTCGCGCGGGTCGTGGTGGTCTATGACCACTATCGGAACCCCGTAGGCCCTTATTCTCTTGTAGGCCGGAATGTCCTCGCTCGTTCCGCCGTTGTCCACTATGACGACGAGCGGGAGGGGGTCGCCGAACTTCTCGTGGTCCTCAATCATGAAGATTATGTCCTTGAGAACGTCTTCCAGCTCGTAGAAGGGAGCCCTGCTCGGTCTGCGCTTGAAGAGCTTCCACCTAGCCTGGGGGTCTGGAGAAATGCTCTCTATCAGCGGGACTATCGCGTATTCCAAAGCTAAACCGGAGGTGTAGCCGTCGGTGTCAGCGTGATGCCTCAGGAGAATCGGCCTGCCCTCGAAGATGGCCCTCCTAATCATGAAGGCAGCCTTCATAATCTTCGGCTTGAGCTTCTCTAAGACCTCGCTCTGGATTAGGAAGCCCACGTCCTTCGGCTGGGCGCGCTTGTCGAGCTCGGCCTCTATCTGCTGCTTCACCCTCGCCGCATCGGGCCCCCAGAGCCTCGCCATGTCGCTGACCTCAATCTGAATCTCACCAGAGTGGAAGGCTATCTTTCCTATGACCTCGACGATGTCGCCGACGTTTATGTTGGGGTACGCTCTAACTCCCGGCGCCTCGAAGGCGGCCGCCCAGGTTATTCCCGTTCCGTCGGTTATCGTGAAGACCGTTGGACCTCCAGTGACCTGTATCTGCGTGACCTTACCCTGTATCCTCACGGTCTTTCCGGCCATGTCCTTGTTGAGCTCCGCTATCGGCGTTATGGGGAGTTCCTTCTTGACGACGACGGTCTTGTAGTGCCTCTGTGGCGATTCTATGAGGTCTATCTCCCTCTTGTCGGGTCTGACGTCGAGAACCTGGACTATTATATCCTGGCCCGGTATGTACTCCCTTCCGCCGAGGAGGTCCTTCCTCTTTATCAGACCGACAACGTGGGGATTGAGCTTGACGAAAACTCCGAAGCGTTCAACCCTGTCGATTGTTCCCTTGTAGAGACCGCCGATTTCGACGTCTTCATAATCGCAGGTCTTGTCGAGGATGAAGACGACCTTGTACTTCCTCAAGCAGTCCGGGCAGACCCACGTCGTGTCCATTCCGGGCTCCCACGGGCCCTTTATTTTACCGCATATATCACAGACCAGCACCTTGCCGGTTCCTCCACAGGTTGGGCACGTGTCGTAAACGGGAACCGTTCCCTTTCCGTGGCACTCCGGGCAGGGGATTTCATCAACTTCCTCCTCAACGCCGAGGTGGTCGAGGTTTCTGTAACCTTTAAGCTTGTCGCCTATCTTGAAATCGGCCGGAACGTAGCCCCAGCCCCCACAGACGGGGCACTCCTTCTCGCCGACCTTGACCTTCCCGGTTCCGTGACACTCGGGACAGTCCTTAACCGCCATAAGCACCACCCAAAAACGCTTTCTCTCCCCACTGCCCTAAACCACCCTCAACTTATAACCTTTCCCGTCGTTTTATGGATATAATTCGAAGACATAGGACTGCACCAAAAAATTATTAAATGTCCAAAGGGAGAGTTACTCACGGATAAAATCGAAAAAATGAGCCTCCATGAGGGAGATTAAATAAGAGAGAGTTCAAACAAAAAGGCTGGAATCAAGTTTGAATTTGTTCCATAAAGATTTTGACTGCCTCCGCAGTTTGACGATAGGTTCTCCCCGCGAGGACGACCACGTAGAAGTTGGGGTTGTACGGGTTCTTAAGCTCGGCAACCACGTAGCCGTTTTCGAGAACCTGGGCCTTGAGCTTGTCCACCTCACCGCTTCCGTAGACCTCCTCAAGGAGCCTCCAGGCCTTGTTGCTGACCCAACCGCCTATTATTATCACGTTCTTGTCCGATGGAAGGAACCGGAGCGACGTGTCGTTTACAATGAAGCTGTAAACGTCGTTCGTTGCAACGATTTTCTGGGCCTCTATTGAGACGGTCTTCCTGACGAATTCCGTTCTGACGAACCTGTAGCCGAGAACACCGACGATAACCCCGCCCGTCGGGGTTCTGTTGAAGACGGGCTGAAGAACGAGGTTCCAAGAGGAGATGGGCATCGAGAGGTTTGAGCCGGTGCCAACTATTACCGGCCCGAACTCCGTGCTGTTGGCCTGGACGTGAAGGTAGAGGGTGTAAAGACCCTTTTCGGGGTCAATGTCCCAGACCCACTGGCCTTTATAGACCTGCCCGTCCTCGTACTGGCGGGCCTTGTAGTAGAACCAGTACTCGTAGATTACGGTCTTCGCCTGGTTGATGCCTATGAAGAAGTCCGTGGGTGAGAACACAAAGACCTCCCTGCTGCCGTTCTTGAGCAGTTCCTCAACCCTCGCAGATGGATACGCGGTGTACTCCTCGAAGTCCTCGTTTCCGCGGGCGTCGACGTACATGAGGTAGTAGTGCCCCTTGCTCATCGTTTTGAGCTTTTTAATCCCGCTCGGATACGTGAGGCTTATCAAGGCCTCTGACTGGTTGAGGTTGATGTCAAGGAACTTAATCGTCCAGCCTCCCATCGAGACCGCACCGCCTATGGACGTCATGTTTCCCGAGGAGTGGGCGTACGTGTAGAGGTACATTACGTCCTTCCCATCAACGGTGTTGTAGAACACCTTGTAGTTGCCCGTGACGTTGAGCGGAGTTGTGTTCTCGTTGAAGACAATCTCAACGCTCCTGTCCAAGAACTCGGCCGCATGAAGGGTTGAGTTGTAGAGAACCCTCGAGAAGTTCACCATGAGGACTATGGAGCGGCCCACAGGCTCCGTCGAGAAGTTGAGTCCCAGGTCGGGCATGTCCCTCTCTGTCAGGAAGTACGTCTGGTTATCGTCGGGGATTAAAACGCTGTGGTACTCCACCGGGATTACGACGGTTTTCCTGTACGTAAAGGTCTTAACACCCTGAAGAACGAGAAAGGCACCGAGCCTTGACCCGGTTATCGCGTCCTCGTTTATGTGGACGGGCGTTCCGTTAACAACCTTCGTCGTGGGGAGGACTATCACGGTGTTGGCGGAGTTGAACTGCCCGGCTGTTGAAGCGCTACTCAGGGGAACGAAGAGGAGGAGCAACGCAACGACCACTGAGAACGCCCTAAACCTCATCTCTCCCACCAAGCCCCAGTTGGCACTCAACGTTTATTAACCCTTCCCGGAACTCCCATAGGTGCGATGATGAGTGAATCCAATGCTGACGGGATGATGAACCCCGAACCTGAGCGCGAGGTGGTTGAACTGGAGAAGCTCCGGAAGAGTGTTGAAGAACTTACGAGACAGGTTGCCAGGCTGGAGGAGGGGAGAAAGCCCGACTCCCTCGGCTGGGACGACATAGCGCAGGAGATAGTCGGAGCGATAACCTTCGCGCTTCCCTTCATCTTCACCGGCGAGGTCTGGGACGTGGCAAAGGACATCTCGGTCGAGCGCTCGCTCGCAATCTTCCTCATGACAATGGGATTGGCCTATCTCTTCCTCACTAAGGCCCAGCTCGGAAACCTGAAGCGCGAGGAAATCTTCCACGTCCCCAAGAGGCTCATAACCGTCGCCCTCATCTCCTACGCCGTTTCAGCTCTCTTAATCTACCTCTTCGGCATAGACTACATAGCGCGCTTCTCCCCGCTCCAGTACTTCAACGCAACCGTCATAATAAGCACCTTCGCGGTCATAGGCGCGATAGCGGTCGACATGGTGAGGTGAATGAGGGTAGTAACCGGAAAGCGCTGGGAGGCCTTCGCCGATGAGAATGCCGTCCTTTTTCCCGAGTACCAAAAGAACCGCGACGAGCTGATTAACTTCGTGAACTCGCTGAAGGGCGACGAGACCATCGTTACGGCAAGTCTGGAGCTGGTAGACCTGATAGCGAACCGCTTTAGGAAGGGCGAGGAGAACGTTCTAATCTACTCGGACACGGGGAGGAGCATAACGCTCAAGGAAGCCTACGAGCTGAGGAAATACCTTGACTTCGACGTCCGCGGGGGCTTCTCAGGGGAAAGTGCCAGGGCGGGCGTCCTCTTCGTCGAGGGAAAAACAGACGCCAAGTTCTTCAAGGCCGTCTTCAAGAAGCTCTTCGAGTTCAGGGAGAGCCGAAAGGCCCCGTACCAGTTCCGCTTTATAGAGCGCGTCTTTGAGCGCGACAACTTTGACTTACTCAGGCGGGAATCGGACGGGGCTTACCTCGCCGTTATCCCGAGCGAGGGCAACTCCGGGGTGATTAGAAACCTTGGAAACTTTCTAAAAGCCATGGAGGTCTTCGATTTCAGCGTTGATAGGCTCGGCGTTGCCATCGACATAGACGAGAGCAGGGAAAGCGCCCTCGCCTCGATAGCGGGGAAGCTCTCGGGCTTTGAGCATGAAACTACGGGGAGGGGCTACCTCGTCGGAAAAACCAAAGTAATTCCGCTCGTTATTGGACTGCCCTTCGAGGACGGGCTGATAGAATGGAAAAAGCCAACGGTCGAGGACCTGATGCTCCACCTCATCGAGCGCGAGGGACTGCTCGACAGGGTCAGGCCGGGCATTAAAGCGCTAAACGAGAGCCTCGGGAGGAAGCTCAAGCCCAAGGAAGTCATGTATCTGGCGCTTTCCGCATACGGACACTGGGGCAACCTCGAGGGCTTCTACGAGCTGTTCGTCATGCGCTCCAGGTTTAGGAACCTCAAGGCTGTTCTTAGGGAAGCCGGACTTATGGAGGGCCTCAGATACCTCGCATTTTCAGAGCGCTGAACTTTTAAGTTCTCCCTCCAATTCCCTTCGGTGATAAAGGTGAAGCTCGTCTCATTCGACGTCTGGAACACCCTCCTCGACATAGAGGTCATGCTCGACGCTCTCACGGTGGAGCTGACGAAGCTCATGGGGGCGTGCATACTCGACGTGGCAGAGGGAATAATGCTGACGCGCGAGAGGATAAAGGCCATGCGCGCCAGAGGCGAAGGTGACCCGAGGCGAGCTTTGGAGGAGAGCCAGGGGATGCTTGCTGAGCTTCTCGGAATAGACGTCGAGCTGGTGAAGAGAGCAGGGGCGAGGGCGGTTCTCAGGGTCGATGAGGAGATAGTGCTCCCCGGAGCCAAAAAGGCTCTTGAGGGCGTCAAGAGGAAGGGCTTGAAGGTTACCGTCACGGGCAACGTGATGTTCTGGCCGGGTTCCTACACGAGGCTTCTGCTCGAGCGCTTCGGGCTTATGAACTACATCGACAAAACCTTCTTCGCCGACGAGGTTCTCACTTACAAACCCCTGCCAGAGATGTTTAGAAAGCCGTTGGAGACCTTCAACGTGAAGCCTGAGGAGGCCATACACATCGGCGACACGAAGGCGGAGGACTTTGAAGGAGCTCTAAAAGTAGGTCTCTGGGCGGTCTGGATTAATCCAGAGGCCGAAGGCGTGAGGAGAATCCACGAGAGGGGCTTCGAGGTGCCCCGTGTAGAGGGGATTCTGGAGGTTTTGAAGGCGATTGAATCGGGAAGTATTTAAGGGAAGCCGCTGAGATAATGGTCGGTGGGAACATGAGTGAGGTTGTCGAGAGACTGGAGCGCATTGAGAGATTGCTCATCACCCTCAACGCCAAGATAGACAACTTCCTCGGCTACGAAGAGATAACGGAGAAGGAGAGAGAAGAGCTCAGAAAAATGCGCGAGGAAGTTAAGAGGGGAGAGTTCGTCCGGTTTGAGGAGCTTTTTGAGGAGTGACCAATGTACGAGGTTGTTTTTACAAAGAAAGCCGCCAAGCAGGTAAAGGCTCTGCAACCCGCACATAGAAGAAAGCTGAAAGAGATAATTCTCCGTCTTTCTGGAAATCCTTTCTCCTACCCTTACAAAAAGATTCGGGGTGAAGAGCATACGTACAAAATTCGTGTAGGCCAGTTTAGAATCCTTTACGAGGTAGATGACGAGAACTTCAGGGTTGTAATCTTCAAGATTGAGCGGAGGGAGCGGGCATACAGGTAGTTCCCTTACACGCCAGAAAGCTCCTCATAGAGTTCTGCCTCCAGCTCTCTCTAGCTCTTGGGGGTTTTTAGATACCCAAAGGCTCTATCGAGAACCGCATCAACGTTTGCCCTGGCTTCGGCTCGAATCTTGTCCATTTTAATGCGCCATTCTACATTTGCCCCAATATTCCTAGCTACGTTTTCCATCGTCCCACCTACTAACAAATTTCGGATTAAGGAATAAAACACTTGCTATGGCAAAAACAAAAAGAATGAAATCGGCTACTTCTTCACCTTCAGCCACGCGCCCAAGCCAATCTGCTTCGTCTGCTGATAGCGCAAATCCTCCTTCCGGTAGCCAAAGGCCTTTAGAATCCTCTCCACAGCCGGAAGAACCTGGTTCTCGATGTAGTACTCCGCATCGTAGCGGTGCTTCGCCGGGTCGAACTCATCGGCGGGAATGGCTCTCTCACCCACCTTACCCGAGCCCTTTAGGACGATGTAGCTTATCACCGTGCCGGGCCGGATTTTCACTCCACGCGCCGCGAGCCTCTTCGCAACGGCAACGTGCGGACCCGTTGCCTTATAATCCCTCAAATCGCGCGTTATCTGCTCGTGGATTACCAGTTTCTCGGGCGGGACTTCGTACTTGCTCAGCTTTTCGGTGACCTCCTTCACTATCCTGACGGCCTCCTCGACGTCACCGTGCTTGAGTATAGCCTCAAGAACCCTGGCCTGCGTCTCCTTCGCTATCTCGCTCCAGTCGCGCCTCACAATCTCAAGGCCCCTCGTGATTATCTTGCCCTCCTCGTCTATCACCGCGTACTTTTTCTTGGTCACGAAGAACCCCCTCACGTAGAAGCCCTCGTACTCGAGTTCGAGCAGGCCGGGCAGTTTCGCGTTGATGTACCTGAGGAACTCCTTGGCCTTCTTCTTCACGGTCTCGGCGTCTGCTCCGGGGATTGTCGCAAAGAAACCGTCCGTATTGTGGACCAGGATTCCGTTTGCGAAGAACCTGTGCGTCCCATCGACCTCGATGTCGTAAACGTAGCCTTCGTAGGGAATTTCCTCTATCTTCCGCGGATACACCAAGTCAAACCCATACTGATAGGCTTCCTTCTTGGTTGTATAGTCGCTTAAGTTATCTGAAAGTTTTAGGGCTTTTCTGTCCAGAACAAAGCCTATTCTCTCAGCGAAGCGGTGTTTGTTCTTTATCCTGACATAGATTGAGTGAGTTCCACTTTCTTTTCCAAGGTAGCGGTTTGGCTTGGTCTCAGTGAACATCGAATTGGAGACGCCAACGAGCCACAGCAACTTTCTTACAGACTCGCTGAGTTCTGGATTAACACTCGTCAGTCTTACCTCGGGGATTTCCCTGCGGAGGCTTACCGTTCCATCTGCTGAAAACAGTCCCCGCAGAAACGCCTCTATGTACTCTCTGGGAAGGCTGAACATGAAGTTGGGGATTCTCTTGTTTCCGTTCTCATCTTTGAAGTACCTGACCATAAAGCCTGCCAGCCACTTTGAGAGTATTGAAACATCACCCTTCTTGCTTTTATCGTAGTAGTTGGAAATTATGCCAGCTTCTTTAAGAGGCTTCAGAATTTTCTCTTCTATTTCTTCCTTGTCTATCCCTAGGGAAAGGCCAACGTAATATTTAGCCCAGTTTGAATGCCCTCCCCAGTTGCCATCGCCAACCAACAGCCCTATAAGCTCCCACAGCCTAACGGCGGTTTGAGTCGGCTTAATGCTCCTGGCAATCGGCTGGTTTGGTGTGATGAGTGATTTAACTTCTTTGCCGATTTCCTCGGGCTTTACCTCGACGAGGCGCTCTTTCAGCGGCTTTCCGAGCTTCACTTTGCTGGCGTTCAGGTAGCCTATTAACGAGTGGTCCTCTGTAACGTCGAGATACCACGAGTTCGTGAACCAGACGCGGTAGATTCTCTTGTCCGTCCTGTGCCTCATTACATAGGGAACTTTTCTCCAAACAAGCCGGCCCCTATTGTCCAGCGTCAGTGCCTCAACGCCTTCAAGAACGCAGTATTCTTTCTCCCCAATCCTGTAATCAACGCGCTGGAAGAGTTCTTCAATCGGCACGAATTCAACCTTCCCGTTCCTTCTGATTACGATTTCGGTTTCGCCCGTAACGCTGTCGGCGTAGAGCACTTTAAAGCCAAACTTCTCCTCTATTTCGCGAATGGTGGTTTCTATGTACTCCCTTCCCCAGGCTGTAACGCTCTCGGCACACTCCCTGCAGTACCATCTCGCTTTTGCGTAGCCGTAGTAGCCGTAGAAGCTGTTGGCGAGGATTTTGATAGCGCGTTGCCTGTAATCGAGGAGTTTCCTTTCCAGCGGGTCAACCGTTGCCTTCATCTTCCGCTTTATCTTCTGCCTCTCCTCGAGCAAATCTCCCAGGAGGCTCGGTATGAATCCCGGGAAGTCCTTACAAAAGCGGTGCCCAACCTCGGGGGCGACGTCGTACTCTTTACAGTCCTCGCGGTTGAGGGTATCCGGTGAGACGTTGTGAGTTATGATTATTGAAGGATACAGCGAGTTGTGTGTCAGTATGCCATTGGCGAAGTAGTAAGGTGTTCCCTCCAAGGTTAGGTCGTAGACTTTGCCCTTGTAATACTCTTTAGTTGCTTTGAACTCAGAGAGGCTGTAAAAGACGTTGTCTTCGAGGCGGTTCATCTCCCTGCCCCTGATTGCCTCGCTAAGAGCCTGGTTCTTTTCCGTACTTATGAACCCCACCAGCGTTTGGAACAGTATAAGGCCATCCCTACCTGTAATTTCAATGATGTACCTCGTCAGGTTCTTCCCCCTTTCGGTGTACTCGTAAGTGTACTTGCTGTGAGGGATTTCGAGTTTTTCTAAGAGCTTTGATACGATTTCGATTTTCCACTTGTTGTTAGTGCCTTGGTTTGCGACTATCGTCCTGCGAACCCTGTTGACCGTTCCGTCGCCTTCAAAGAAGCCTCTCAGAACGGAAGGAGCGTGGAGGTTCTCAACGTTGTCCATGAGTTCCCTAATCTTGAGGTAGACCTCTTTCTTGGCGACTTTGAGAGTTACAGCCTTAGTGCCTTCTTTCCTGGTGATTCTGGGGGTTACACCAAAAAGTTTTTCGAAAATGTAGACTATTCTCCCTATAAACTCATTCTCATGCTCCCCAACGGTTATCTCGACCCTGTATTGATGCGATATCCTCTTCTTGCCCCTTGAGGAGTCAAAATACTCCACGTCTTTCCTTATGAGCGTGCCCTCTGCGAGGATTATCCCCGCAAGTTCTCCCTTAAGCACTTCCTCCTCGGACACATTCTGCCCCGCAATCCTTCCAATTTTTTCAAAGAGTGATGTGGTTATTAACCTGCCCTTAACTTTCTTTGTAAGGAACGACTTGGCAAGGCTGTCCCTTATCCTAGTTTGTCTCTCGTTCTTTCCCACCACTGGCAGCTTATGGTTGGGGGTACACTTTAAGCCATTTATATTGATGAGTTCTCCCTCGTAGTCATACTCCCAGACTTTTTTGACCTTCTGCCAGCCGTCTATTCCAAGGACGTAATCCCCCTCTCGTACTTCGCTTATGTTGATTATGCCCTTCCCCTTGACTACAACCTTTGTGTCGGCTGGGTGGCACCTGAAGTCTAAGTACACGATATTGTCCCACAATCCCCTCTCTGGTTCCTTAACATACCCACCTGCGTAGCTCTCCCTCCTCCTCGCAAGTTCTTTCTCGTCGGGCTTGTTTGGGGCGAGCTCGTTCCTCTCGTAGGCCTTCCGCAGGAGAAACCACTCAACCAAATTTCCGGTGCTCGAGCGCGAGACGTCCCAGAGGCTCTGGCCTATAAGGCGAGAAAGCTGGGCCTCCATCGGGAAGAACTCCCTTCCCAGCTCGTAGGTCACTTTGGCGTCCTCCATCGAGTATCTTGCAACCCTTTCAAGGCCCTCCCCGCTCTCCCAGGCCTGCGCTATCTCCTCGGCGTAAACCTTCTCCTTGGGCTTTCCAAAGACGGCCTCGTAAACGGCCTCAAGGGTGTAGGTCGGGAGATTTATCGTGCGCCTTATAACAGGATAGAGGTCGAAGTGAATCCTGCCCTTCACCTCGACGGCAAACCTGTCCCCCATGCGCTGTATCTTTGGCTCGCTCCCGTCCCTGCCGAGTGTGAACTTTACTCCGAGTTCCTCACAGCGCTTCTTCAGGTAGGCGAAGTCGAAGTTGTCGCCGTTGTATGTAATGAGCACGTCAGGGTCCTTCTCCTTAACAATCCTGAGGAAGCGCTTAATCATCTCTTTCTCGGTCGAGACGACGTCAACGTAGGGAAGGTCAATCTTCTTCCAGGTTATGACCCTTGCCCCGTTCTCGTCGGCGTAGCTTATCATGAGAATCGGCCCGGTTCCGAACTCCTCGCCCTCGTGGTAGAGTGTCTCGATATCGAAGGCAAGCATCGTGAGTTCCTCGTCGCCCTCCATCGGGATTAAGCCTTTGTCGATGAGGTAGCGCTTGGCGAAGGGTATGTCGTACTCGTAGATGTCGATAACCGCGGGGTGGGCGCGTATCTTGTCTCTAATCGCCGGGACGTCCTGGGGGTGCGTGAAATAGAGCTTCCAGACCTCTATCGGCCTGCCGAGGAACTTCTTCTGCACCTTCTCGGCGCGCTTCACCCTGACAACCGTCCCGTGCCTCTTTGCCGTTACTTTCTTAACGTCCTCTATCGCCGAATCGTCCTTCAGGAGGGCGTAGAAGTAGGGCTCGAAGGTTCTGTCGTACTCGATTTTAAACTCGCCGTTCTCCTTCTTGAAGACCCTTATCACGGGCTTCCCGTTCTCGGTGATGTAGTCGGTATCGAGAATCATGACAACTCACCACGCAGGTTGTTCAAAATCCAGTGGGCGCTCTCACGCTCAAGCCTCGCCTCCTCCTCATCGAGAAGAGAGTATTCGACGCCAAGCTTGTCGAGGAGAAACGCGAGTTCATCTAACCTCATATCGAGCAACTCTGCGGCTTTCTCAAACGTTATCTGGTGGCTTACTAGCAGTCCAATCACCTTCAGGAAGCGCTCTTTCTCACGGTAGTCTTTGAACAGGGGAAAGTTGAAGACGAGCCTGTCAACCTCTTCCATGCTCCCACCGTTATGAAATTGCACTCGGGACTAATAAACCTCACCGCCACCTTTTTAAAGCGCTCCGCGAAGGGCCGAGCATGGAGCTGTTTTACAGGGTAAGCTTTCAGGAGGTCGTTGCGGACGCTTTGAGCTTAGTTGAGGAGCGCGAGCTCTCCTCCAAGCACGCCCTTGAGCGGGTCTTCCGGAAGGTTGCCGGAAAGGACATGGAGAAGGCTCGCGGACTGGCTCACGCCTACGTTTTCGAGATTGAGAAGTGGAGGGGGAAGATAGACTTCATCATCAACTCCGTGCTGAAGGGTTCGAAGGTTGAAGACCTCGACCCCTACCTCGCCAATCTCCTCCGAATCGGGACGTTTGAAATCCACTTCCGGAAGGTTCCTCCCGCCATAGCTACCGACTCCGTCGTGAGGGTCGTTAAGGAGCGCTTCGACTTCAGCCGGGCGAAGTTCGTCAACGCGCTGATGCACTCGATAGAGAAGTTCGACGTGGAGATGGCCTTGAAAAGGCTCAAGGAGAGAGATAAGATTGAGTGGCTCTCCGTAAGGTTC
>NZ_JAMONU010000213.1 GCF_027066465.1 Thermococcus sp. | reverse complement strand
CAAGTTTTCCGGGGATAACCCCTTCCGGAAGAAACCTGCACTCAAGAACCTCAGTCTCGCCGAGTTCATCCTTCCAGACCCTTTTCTCAAACTTGACCGTTCCGTAGAAGCCCGGCAACCCGGATATCCAGCGGTAGCCCCTCTGACCCTCGAACTCAAGGTGAACCGGCATGTTAAGGGCTGTTCTCACAAGGAGCTCTGCATCGTTTGTCAGCTGAATGCTCACACGGGGATTTTTCAGAACGTCCCTAAAGCTCCTCCCCGGAAAAAGCTTGAAGAAGAAGCTCACCCCCTCCCTAACCACACCCACGGGGGTTACGTTGCTCTCCGTTGTCAGGAGAAGCTCGTAGACTTTTCCCTCCTCAAAGACTTCAAACATGGAAACCACCGGAAAAGGAAAGAATTAGAGCTGCTTGGGAAGGACGATGATGTCGTCCCTGTCGATGTAGAAGGTGACCGGCTGAGTCGGCCTGAGGTTGGCCACCTCCCTGTCGCTTATGGTTCTCGCTATCAGGCGGGTTTCGCCGAAGATTCCAACGACTTCGGTGAAGAAGCCGTAGTACTCAATCAGGTCAACCTTTCCCTCCAGTGAGACCGTGTTCTCCCCCGGCTTGAGCTTGATGCGCTCAGGTCTTATGACGAGGACAACTTTATCGCTGTCGCCGCTGTAGTGCAGACCGTCGAGGCGGAAGCTCTCAAATTCAACGGTAACGCGGTCTCCCTGCCTATCAACGACCTTTGCTGGGATGACGTTGGTCTTGCCCATGAAGCTCGCCACGAACTCAGTTCTCGGACTCTCGTAGATTTCCTTCGGGGTTCCAACCTGCTCGACCGTTCCCACGTTCATGACGGCTATCCTGTCGCTTATCGCCATAGCCTCCTCTTGGTCGTGGGTGACGTAAATCACCGTGATGCCTAGCTCGCGCTGAATCCTCCTGATTTCCGAACGCATCTCAAGGCGAAGCTTGGCGTCGAGGTTGCTGAGCGGTTCGTCGAGGAGCAGAACCTTCGGCTCGACGACGAGCGCCCTCGCTATGGCGACGCGCTGCTGCTGACCGCCGGAAAGCTGTGTGGGATAGCGGTTCTCGAAGCCCTTGAGCTTGACGAGTTCGAGCGCCCACTCAACCTTCCTTCTTATCTCTTCCTTCGGGAGCTTCTTGAGCTTGAGGCCGTAGGCAACGTTGTCGAAGACCGTCATATGCGGCCAGAGGGCGTAGTTCTGGAAGACCAGAACGGCTCCACGCTGATAGGAGGGGAGGTAGGTAACCTCCTCGTCGCCAAAGTATATGTGCCCGCTGTCCGGGTAATCGAGACCCGCGATAATTCTCAGGGTAGTGGACTTTCCACAGCCGCTCGGTCCGAGCAGTGTGAACAGCTCCCTGTGCTTTATGTGAAGGCTGATGCCCTTTAACGCGGTCGTTCCATCGAAGGTCTTCACGATGTTCTCAAGCTTAACATCAACCATCCCAACCACCACCTCAGGTAAGACCAATGAAGGAGTACCTCTGCTTGGTTATCACGTTGGCCAGAACTATGGCCGTTATCTGCACGAGCATGAGGAAGACACCCAGCGCGGCCGCGAGGTTTGCGCTCCCAACTGCACTCATGATGAGCTCTCTCATTTTTGCCGTTATCGGGTACCATGTTGAGTTTATTGAACCAAGTGTAATGCCAACGCTGGTCTCGCTCATACAGTAAACGAAGCTCAGCATTGCACCGCCGAGGAGGTTGAGGGATATTAAGGGCAGGAGTATGCTCGTGAGGGCCTTCCACCTTCCGGCCCCAAGGTTCATCGCGGCCTCCTCAAGCGACACATGAACCTGCTGGATTCCAGCGGCTATCGAACGGGCCGCAAACGGGAGACGCCTGATGGAGTACGCGAGAATCAGTGCCGCTCCCGGGAAGAACTGTATCAGGTTCGTCGGGTCGAGAATGGTGCCCTTGAAGGGTGGAACCGTCGAGAAGAAGAAGAAATAGCTCATTGCTATAACTATTCCGGGAACCGCTATCGGTATCGTGGCAAGGCTGTCCAAGACGGGGGCGAGCTTGGCTTTCTTGAACCTGCCGGAGGCGTATGAAGCTGTGAGCGACAGCAGGATTATTATCACTATCGCGACGCTGGAGTAGAGAAGGCTGTTGAGGATGACCCTCTCGACGTCTGGCTGGGTGATTAGGGCCTTCATGTTGTCGAGTGTAAAGCCAGTCGGCCAGGTTCCGTACCAGCTCTTCGAGAACGCGAGGAGTATGACACCAATCTGCGGGAATATCGTGATGAGGAGCATCGGCACCGCGACGAAGGCTATGAGGAGGGCCTGCCACCACTTGGGTTTCGCAACCCTCGGCTTCCACCTGCCGCCCTTGCTGAGCATGGCGTACTGCTTCATTCCAACGTACCAGCGGATTGCGAGGAACATTATGAGGGCTATCGTGAGCATCACGAGGGCCAGCGCCGCCATCTGGGGGTTGCCTATCGCGAACCCTGACACGAATGAGCTGTAAATCTGATACGACATGAGCTTCTTGGCTATCGCACTGCCCTGGAAGACAATAGGCGCGGCGAGGTCTTCGAGGCTGAAGATTCCAACGAGAACTGCACCGGCGGCAATTCCTGGAAGGGCGAGCGGGAAGGTTACCGTTCTGAACAGGTGGAAGCCCCTGCTTCCGAGGTTCTCGGCCTGCTCTTCAAGGCTGGGGTCGATGTTTATGAAGCTCGCGTAGGCGTTGAGGTAAACTATCGGATAGTACGTTATCGTCTGTGCTATCACAACGCCAACGAGGCCGTCAATCCATATCGGCTTGGGGAGTATATGGAGGTGCTGGTAGAAAATCCAGTTTATCAGTCCGTTGGGGAGGAACATCTTCTGAACGACGACGACGTTGACGAACGGAGTTACGAGAAGCGGGATGAAGAGAAGGATTCTCATAATGTTCTTCCCTGGAAAGTCGTAGCGGGCCATGATGAAGGCGAAGGTCGTTCCGAGAATCGTCGTTAGAATCATGACGCTTATCGAGACTATGATTGAGTTGAGGACGACACCGAAGTCAAGGCCAGAGAAGTAGTAGACCTCCTGACCGTTGTACGTGGTCAAAGTGACGAAGCTACCCTGGGGATGGAGCGGGTTGAAGTAATAGCTTGAACCGAATATGCTCTTGAACCAGTAAAGCGATAGATGCCCGTTGTACTTGAAGGCCGTGCCGAGCATTACTATAACGGGAATCACGAGGAACGCTATGAGGTAGAGCAACGGAAACAGGAAGGACACCATAACCACCGGGTCTGGAAGGGGTGTTCCGAAGAACCTTTCACTCCATTTGCTCACTCTCATGCCTGAACCTCCCTTGGTTTTTAACCACCCCGCGGTAACTACCTAAGGATTGGTCGGCCCGTTTTAAAGGTTTCTGAAAAAACCCTTGAAACTCTTTGAAAAAAGCACCGACCCGCTTAACTTCTTCCTGTCAAAAAAGGGGTTGATAAAAGGTAGAGAAAAGATTAAAGGGCTTCAGCTGCCCTCCATCTTCTTGAGGTCTTCCATAACCTTGTTATACTTAGCCTGGGCCGCCTGCCTCCACTCCTGCATTATCTGGCTCTGGAAGGCCGCGTCGGTGGCTATCTTGTCGTTTATCTCGGCGGCGTACTGCTCGGTGAAGGTTACCATTTTGCCGGTGAGCGGGTCCTTAAACTGAATCGGTGCCGTCAGCTCATCCTCAAGCTGCTGGAACTGCTGTTCGGTTATTTTGCCGCTCTTGTAGGCGTTGACTATCTCCATCCAAGCCTCGTGAAGCGGGCCGTTGACGTCGATGAGTGTAGCCTTGAAGTAGTACTGGAGGGAGTTAACGGTCTTGAGGGCCTCGGTGTCGTTGAAGGGTATTCCCTTGGCCTGTATAGCGGCCTCGTAGTTCTTGAGAAGGACAGGTCTGGCCTTGCCGAAGGTCTCGCCGGCGTACTTGCCGTTGAAGAGAACCTTGGCCTCCTCCTGAGTAATAGTCTGGTTGAAGATGGTCGGGTTAATCGGAAGCCTGTTGACCTCGGGGCTCATCCAGACGGCCTGACCCTGGGTGAGAACCCAGTATATGAAGGCCTGGGCCGCCTGCGGGTGCTTGCTGTACTTGAGGAGAGCAATCGGGTCGCCGTTGATTATGCTCTCTCCCTGGGGTATAACGTAGACACAGTTCGGGTTCTCCTTCATCGCGGTGTAGCCGTAGAAGTCGATGGTGTTTCCAGCCGCTATCTGGCCGTTTATAACGGCGTCTCTAACGGCGTCGCTGGCTTCATAAATCTTGGAGTTAGCGGCTATGATTGTCATTATGCGCCATCCCTTGTCCCAGCCGAAGGCCTGGAGGATAATCTGGTAAATCCTAGTGTTCGAGGTGCTCCTGGTCGGGTCGGCTATACCGTACATCGGCGGGTTGCGCGCCCAAGCGGGGGTCGCTATGTCCTCCCACTTGTGCGGGAACGGAAGGTTCTGCTTCTCAAGAACCTGCTTGTTGACGGTGAATCCGAATGAAGAAACGGCCGCGGCAATCCAGTAAACCTTACCGTTCTGCTCAAGAATCATCGGCATTCCGGCGAGGGTCTTTGGAATCTGGGTTCCTATGAGGTTGAGCACTTTCTGGTCGGTTATCGGGGCAAGGTAGCCCATCTTGTACATGTCATCGAAGAGAGTTGGACCTCCACCCCAACCAACGTCGGCGCCCTGCTTTATGTACTGCGGCCAGAGGGCCTCAGGAACGTTGATGAACTTGAGGTTGGTGATGTGGTACTCCTTGGCAATCGGACTCTGAAGGAACAGCTCCTTGGTTATGTACTGTATCGTGGCGTCGTGCCTCGTAACGATAACCAGCGTTATGCCCTTAGCGGAGCTGGTAGAGGTCGCGGTTCCGCTTGAACTCGAAGAACTGCTGCTGATACAACCGCTGGCCACTACACTAAACCCTATAACCAAAATCATCAACAGAGCCAAGGACTTCCTCATGGCAATCCCCACCCCTTTTTTGAGGCTCCTTTAAAAAGCGTGTTGGTTCAAGATTATAAAAATGGAAAGGGAGTTCACTTCCTCCTCCTGAGGAGGAGCGGTATGACCGCAAGGCCAACTATAGCTGCGGGACCGCAAATCTTCTTGCTACTTGAGCTCGTGGTCGAGGTAGGAGCAATCTTGCCCTGAGCAACATCAACGCTCCAGTGGAGGAAGTTGTTTATGAAGGTTGGACCGTCAAGCTTGACACCGTAGTAAACTGATGCCCACATCGGCATGTAGCCTCCAATCGGGGTCTCACCGCTGACGATGATAACGTCCGGCTTCTTGCCCTGGAGCTCGACTATCTGGACGGCGACAATCGGGAACTGTCCGGTGTTGCCTGCCTGGTACGCGTGGGCCGCTGGAGCGTTGTTCTCGACTATCTCACCGTTCTTGGTAGTCCTGACGATGACGTAGGTGTACTTCGGCCTGCTTGTGTCGTTGAGGACGTGCCAGTTGCCCTGGCCGTTGGGGTTGTCAACCCACGCAACGACACCGGGGCCGTGCTCGAGAACCTTTCCACCGTACTTAAAGCCCTTGGTTATCATGTCCTTGGCCGGGGTGTCGGGACTGGGCTGAACGAGGGCGATAACACGGTAGCTCTTTCCAGCGTTGCTCACAGGGTCCTCGACGGAACAGAGGTCAACGCGGAGGTTCGTGATTCCGAGCTGGTCGAGGAGGCTGTCAACGAACTGCTGGGTCTTAACACCGCTTCCGTAGTCGGAGTCACCGGCAACCCAGAGAACCTTTCCTCCTTCCTGAAGCCACTGCTTGATTGCCTGAACCTCGTCCGGGTAGAACGGGTTGGTTGGCTGCGGGATGATGAGAACGTCAACGCCCTTGAGGGCGTCGTATGTTATCTTGCTTCCGAGGTCCTTGATTCCAAGCTCGTCGGCGTACTTGGGGTCACCGAAGTAGACCCACTTCATGTCCTTAATCGTCTCGAGGATGCCGGGAGTGAGGGTCTGGTTCTTATAGGTCAGCGGCGTGAGGCCCTTCGGATTCTCACCGTGGGCCAAATCGACGGCCACGGTTGCGATTGGTGTAGTCTCTGCAGCGCTGGCCATGGCGAACCCAAAGACGCTAAACAATACAAAAGCCGCAATAAGTATTGCAGCCCTCCTCATGGTATCACCGGGTTATTTATTGGGTAAGTAGTTATAAATCTTATGAAGGAAACTTTAACAGAGCTGAAAAACTTCCGCAAAGCCCTTAAAGTCTTCCGCCGTTTCAGGCTCAGGTGGTAGTATGGACGTAGAGGAGAAGATTCAGCTCATAAAAAGAAAGCCGACAGAGGAGCTTTTGACGGAGGAGAACCTGAGGCATCTCTTCGAGGTTGGAATCCCGATGCAGCACTACATCGGCTTCGAAATCAGCGGTTACATTCACCTCGGAACCGGACTCATGGCCGGAGCAAAGATAGCCGACCTTCAGAAGGCAGGGATAAAGACGAGGATTTTCTTAGCCGACTGGCACAGCTGGATAAACGACAAGCTCGGTGGCGATTTAGAAACCATACAGAAGGTCGCCCTCGGCTACTTCAAGGAGGGAATGAAGCAGAGCATCAAGGTCATGGGCGGAGACCCCGACAAGGTCGAGTTCGTTCTGGCCAGCGAGATACTTGAGAAGGGCGACTACTGGCAGACAGTAATAGACATCTCCAAGAACGTAACCTTAGCGAGGATGATGCGCTCGATAACGATAATGGGCAGGCAAATGGGTGAGGCGATAGACTTCGCCAAGCTCATCTACCCGGCGATGCAGGTTGCTGACATCTTCTACCAGGGCGTTACCATAGCCCACGCCGGAATGGACCAGAGGAAGGCCCACGTCATAGCGATTGAAGTGGCCCAGAAGCTGAAGTACCACCCGCTCGAATGGAAGGGCGAGAAGCTCAAGCCGGTCGCTCTGCACCACCACCTCCTCCTCGGTCTGCAGGAGCCTCCGGTCTGGCCGATAGAGAGCGAGGAGCAGTTCAAAGAGCTTAAAACCCAGATGAAAATGAGCAAGAGCAAGCCCTACTCGGCAGTTTTCATCCACGACACGCCGGAGGAGATTAGGGAGAAGCTCAGGAAGGCCTTCTGTCCCGCGAGGGAAGTCAGGTACAACCCCGTTCTCGACTGGGCAGAGTACATAATCTTCCGCGAGGAGCCGACGGAGTTCACCATACACCGCCCGGCTAGGTTCGGCGGCGACGTCACCTACACCACGTTTGAAGAGCTCAAGAGGGACTTTGCGGAAGGGAAACTCCACCCGCTCGACCTCAAGAACGCCGTCGCCGAGTACCTCATCGAGCTCCTCAAGCCGGTTCGCGAGTACTTCGAGAAGCACCCGGAGCCGCTCGAGCTGATGAGGCAGGTCAAGATTACCCGCTGATTTCCCCTTCCCTTTGCCGGTGGTAGGATGCCGGGGATTGACGAAAAGGACCGGGAGATACTGAGGATACTCCGGGAGAACGGCAGGATTACCCTTACGGAACTCGGCAGGCTGGTCGGCCTTTCACCTGCCAGCGTAAAGAACAGGGTTGAAAAGCTCGAAAGACTCGGGGCAATCAAGGGCTACTCCGCGCTCATCGACACGGCCTTTCTGGGTCACTTCGTCAGGGCGCTTATCGAGCTTAAGTTCAGACACTTTGACGAGGGTGTGAGGCCGTACTTAAAGAGAGTCGCAGGCTTCAGCAACGTGGAGTTCCTCTACGTGAAAACGGGAGACTGTCAAGTTCTAATCAAGGCGAGCTTTCGCGATACCGACGAGCTTAGAGCGTTCCTCGAACGGCTTAAGGCAATCTTCGGAAGGAACCTGGAGTTCATGGAGGCGAACCTCGTTGTTGAAGAGCTGAAGAACTGCTGGCTCGCCGATGAGGACGCCTCCCGACTCTGAGCCGTGATGAGTGGACGGCTGGCCGAGGCGGTGAAGATGCTCTTCATAATAAAGCCCGGAAGGAAGAAGAACGAGCTTGAGGCCTTTTTCATCGAGAACGAGCCGGAAAAGCTGAGCGAGATGAGGAACCTGAAGGCCGAGCGGGTATTCCGCCTCATAATGCGGGAGGGAAGGCTCTTCAAGGTTCTGGAGGGAAGCAACTACCGCAATCCAAAGGAGATTGAGAAGCTTTTAAGGCAGGCGAGAATCGTTCTCGTCAACGCGGACGAGTGGGAGGACTACTTCAAGAGGAGGCTCCAGAGCAAGCGCGTTGAGAAGGCCGAATTGTGCCGTCTCTGCCTCCTCGAGGGCAGGATAACAGTCTTAACGCCAGGCAACAGGATAAAGTACCGGGACGAGTACATCTGCGAGCGCTGTGCGGAGGACGAGCTGAAGAGGGAGCTCCGCTTCAGGTTCAACAGCATAGCGATGTTCGAGCAGGCCAAGAAGCTCCTCGACAGGTTTAGGGACCTTGATAAGGTTTTGTATGCCTTCGACCCGCGCTTCGACCCGACGAAGCACCCGGAAGTCACCAAGTGGGACGAGCTGAAGGCCAAGCACATCAAGGTCGAGAGGGTCAAGGTTGATGAGCTCCCGCTTCCGGAGAGGTTTAAGGAAGTTCTGAAGGCCGAGGGCGTGAAGGAGCTCCTCCCCGTTCAGAGTCTGGCCGTCAAGAACGGCCTCCTTGAGGGAGAGAACTTGCTCGTCGTTTCCGCGACTGCGAGCGGCAAAACGCTAATCGGAGAGCTGGCCGGGGTTCCCAAGGCGATGGAGGGCAAAAAGCTCCTCTTCTTGGTTCCGCTCGTTGCTTTGGCAAACCAGAAGTACGAGGACTTCAGGAGGAGGTATTTGAAGCTCGGGCTGAGGGTTGCCATTCGCGTTGGAATGAGCCGTATAAAAACTAAGGACGAACTGGTAGTCGTTGACACTGGAATCGACGCGGACATCATAGTGGGAACCTACGAGGGAATAGACTACCTTCTCCGTGCCGGGAGGAAGATAGGGAACGTCGGGACGATTGTTATAGACGAGATACACACGCTCGACGACGAGGAGCGCGGGCCGAGGCTCGACGGACTAATCGCAAGGCTGAGGAGGCTCTACCCGAAGGCCCAGTTCATAGGTCTCTCCGCAACCGTCGGGAATCCTGAGGAGCTTGCCAAAGAACTCGGCCTCAAGCTGGTGCTCTACGACGAGAGGCCTGTTGATTTGGAGAGGCACATCATAATAGCGAGAAACGAGTCGGAAAAGTGGCGCCACATAGCCAACCTCTGCCGGGCGGAAGCGATGAGAAAATCCAAGCAGGGCTACAAGGGGCAGACGATAGTCTTCACGTTCTCAAGGAAGCGCACGCACGAGCTTTCAGCCTATTTAACGAGCAAGGGCCTCCGCGCGAAGCCATACCACTCCGGTCTGCCCTACAAGCAGAGGAAGCTCACCGAGATGGAGTTTCTGGCTCAAAGGCTCGACGTCGTCGTCACGACCGCCGCGCTGGGAGCGGGCGTTGATTTTCCTGCCTCTCAGGTGGTCTTCGAGAGCCTCGCGATGGGCAACAAGTGGTTAACCGTCAGGGAGTTCCACCAGATGCTCGGAAGGGCTGGAAGGCCCCTCTACCACGAGAAGGGTAAAGTTTACCTCATAGTCGAGCCTGGAAGAAAATACTCGGCCCAGATGGAGGGCACCGAGGAAGAAATAGCTTTCAAGCTCCTGACGGCCCCAATAGAGCCGGTTCAGGTTGAGTGGAGCGACGAGCTTGAGCAGGACAACGTCCTCGCTCACTCCTGCGTCTTCAATCGGCTTGACGTTATAGAGGAGGTTCAGGAGCGCTGCTTAGGGGCCAACCAGAGCGCCGAGAAGGTTTTAGAAAAGCTGGAGGAGTTCGAGCTTGTGAGGCTCAAAAGGCCCCTCGTCGAGGTTACACCATACGGGCGAGCAGTTAGCATGAGCTTTTTACTGCCAAAGGAGGCCGAGTTTATCCGGAAGAACCTTCGGGAGAAGCCCGCTCGCTGGATTGCGCTCAAGCTTCACCCCTTCGAGAACCTGTATCTAAGCGGAACACTCCAGAGGGAGCTTGAGGGGGCCGTGAGAGGCAGGATAAGCTCCAGCGTCTTCTCGCCGAGCTTCGCTTCTATTCTGGAGGAGCTTGACAAGGTGATTCCGGAGCTAAGTCCGAACGCGGCCGAGAGGCTGTTCACGATTTATCAGGAGTTCTTCACCTGCGGTGAAGAGGACTGCACCGAGTACGCGATGGAGCGCGTCGGGAACCTCATAATCGAGCTTCGCAGGAGCGGAAAGCATCCAACGCAGATAGCGGAGCACTTCAGGAAGGTCTACGGCCTAATCGTTTACCCGGGCGACGTCTTCACGTGGTTAGACGGCATCGTCAGGAAGCTTGAGGCTGTTGAGAGAATCGCGAGGGTCTTCCGCGTGAGGAAGGCTGAGGAGGAAGCGAAGCTTTTGAAGAGGGAGATAGAGGAGGGAAAAACCCTCACACCTGGAGAACCATCTGCGCGGGGTCCCTTATCGCTGGACCGAGGCCGAGGATATAAACGGCCAGATACCAGAAGCGTCTCTCCTCCTCGTCGGGAACGAGGTATTTCAGGGCGTAGTAGACGACCACGAGGATGAACGTTATCCAGGGGTAGTAGACGTACGCCCCGAACCAGCTCACGAGGTAGTGCTCGACCCAGTGAACCTCCCTGTAGTGGTAGAAGTGTATTCCGACGACCGTTGATGCTATGTCGAAGTAGTGAGCCAAGACAGGGTAGAGGTAGAGCCTGTCGAAGGGCCTCCACCTGTAGAAGAGGAAGACCGCGGCCCAGCTGACGGCGGTGTGGAGCAGTGTGAGTTCGTAGGGCCGCCAGTTTTTGGCGTGGGTTACGAGCAGGTAGTTGGCCCAGATGGCCAGAACAGTTCCCCACGCGATTGTAATCTTCGGATACGTTTTGAGCTTTGTATCGGCCACTATGGCGGGGACTATGAGAACAAACGCCGTAAAGAATATCCCCGGGGTTAGTATCAGCGGGTTCTCGGGAAGGACTCCCCCATCCACGAGCGCCCTGACGGTTGCCCCGAAGACCACCATCGGCGTTACCGCCCAGAACAGTCTCTCGTCAACTTTGATTTTCAGAGGCTTGATTATGTAGCGGTAGGAGTAGATGACGCCGAGGCCAAAGAGAAGTGCGTAAACGAACGTGTTGACAGCGTTGTAGCCGCTCCTTGTGAACATGGGATGCCAGAATTCGTTGTAGAAAAACCGCCAGAGGTCAGCAGTTACGCTCATCTCACCACCCAGAGAACGTGGGTACTTTCTTTTAAAGCACTTTTGGAAGGACTTAAAAGGTGTTGTGAGAACTCAATGGGAGGTGATTTCATGTACGGACCGGTAGCCGGACACGGGGTCGTCCCATCCCTCAGTCTCATTGGGCTGGTAAGTTACCTGATAGCCCTCTTCATAGCGGGCCTGATACTGTCCTTCAGCGCCAAACTCGTTGGGATAAGGGACGCCTCCGTGCTGAGGGCAATGGTCGGCATAATCGGTGGGGGAATCCTCGGCGGAATAGCCGCTACCATAGTCGCCCTGCTCTTTGCTTGGACCGGACCGTTCGCGGCTTTCCTGGGCTTTCTGGCGTTCCTGATAGTGTACGTCTGGACAATCAAAGCGGTCTTCAATACCGGCTGGATAAGGGCCTTCATAGCCCTCGTTATCGCGGTCGTGATAGAGATAATAGTCCTGATTGCTCTGTCCGCGATAGGTCTTGTCGCGATAGGCTCCCTGAGGCTCTTCTGATTTTTCACTTTCCAAAACCTATAAATAGACCGAACCCCAAGAAAACCCGATGCCGGGATTCTTCACTCCAGCCACCGAACTCAAAGGGATAAAACCCTTCGACGATTTTCCCCTTGAGTTTGGGGATTCGACACTCTCGGCCGTTGTATCAACGGATGAGCTCGCCTTTCTCGTGTTTCTGCACACGTTCATGGCCAGCTCGCTGTCCGGCTCGGCCGCCTACTATCTCGGCCCCGGACGGTTCTTCTCGCCCTCAATACTCCAGAGGCTTGAGGGAGACGCCTCAAAGGTGCTGGTTGGCAACGTATACTCCATGGATGAGCTCCTGGAGGCGATAAACTACGTTGAGAACGGCTCCAGCGTCTTCGTCGCCCAGTTCCCCCTTCTCAAGGGTGTAACCCCGGAGAAACTCGTGGAACTCCGGAGGGCATCCGATGAGGGAGCGCTCAGGGTTGTGCTCGGACATCACGCCGTCGTTTTTAACGAGCTTGACCTTCCCGGCGAGTTCGTGAGGCTCTTCCACGTCCCCGAGCTTTTCGACGCCCTCGTTGTCCTCAGGACCTCATCCTACCGGGGGCACTACAAGCTCAACGTCAGCATCTTGAAGGCACCCCCGGAGCAGGTGTCGGTGCTTGGAGACCACTCGATTGGAATAGACGGCCTCGTCAAGAGGATGCTCGGTAAATAGCGACGTGCCCGAGTCCCAGGGAATACCTGAGGTAAACCGCGATGAGAAAAGTTGCAACAATCACCGCGAGCGCCGCGTAGTCCTTTCTACTCATCTCTATGTCCCTCAGAAAAGTCCTCCTCTTCCCGTAGCCGAAGGCCCTGCTCTCAAGGGCTATGCTAAGTTCGTGAGCCGTTTTTAGGGACGCCACTATCAGCGGAATCAAAACGGCGGTCATCTTCTTCAGCCTGACCAGGGGTTTTCCCCTGTCGAGTTCAAGTCCCCTGCTCCTCTGGGCGTCCATTATTGTCTGCGCCAGGGAGTAGAGGGTTGGTATGTACCTCAGGGCAATCGTCAGGGTCAGTCCGAGTTCGTAGGGGAGGCCGAGCCTGACGAACCCCAGGATGAGTTCCCTCTGCCGCGTTGTCATGAGCAGAAGGAATGTCAGAAGTCCGAAGGAAAGCAGCCTCAGCGAGAACGAGACTCCGAAGATAAGGCCCATGTACCAGGGGCTGTAAATTAAGGGCCAGAAGAACAGCGTGAAGGCGACTATCACGAGCAGGGGCTTAAGGAGGGAGAGCTGTCTTCTAACCTCTATACCCCCAAGGATTCTGCCCGCGATGAGAATTAGGAAGAACACCGGAAACAGGAACCTCGGGTCGTTGAAGAACATCAGGGTAAGTATTCCGAGCAGGGTCCCGACTATCTTGACCCTCGGGTCGAGGGAGTGAAGGAAGGAGCTTTTTCTGACGTAGAATTCCCTCACCCGAGCACCTCCATCAGCTCCTCAACGCTCCTTACGAAGCCCGCTCCAAGACCCTTCGCCAGCTCCAGCAGTTCGGGAAGTTCAAGGGAATACTCCTCCAGTTCAAGTTCAAAGAACTCCTCAACGGAGCCTTCGAAGAGCTCCCGCCCGTTGAAGAGAAGGACAACCCTCTCGGCCAGCTCGAGAACCAGGTCCATGTCGTGGGTTATGAGAAGAACACCGTGTCCCTCCTCTCTGAGCGTTCTGATTGTCCTCACAACGCTCTTCTCGGCTTTTCCGTCAAGTCCGCTCGTCGGTTCGTCGAGGATTAGATACTTCGGCTTCATGGCGAGGACGCAGGCTATGGCTAGTCTCTGCTTCTCGCCGCCGCTCAGGGAGTATGGCGTTCTCTCCTCGAAGCCCTCGAGACCCACCGCCTGAAGGGCCCACCTCACCCTCTCTTCGAGCTCCTCTCCCCTTATCCCAAGGTTCTTTGGCCCAAAGGCAACCTCGTCGAAGACCGTCTCTTCAAAGAACATGTGCTCCGGGTTCTGAAAGACGTAGCCAACTTTTCTGCTCAGCTCCGCAACTGTGTGTCTCCTCGTGTCCATTCCATCAACCAAAACCCTTCCTCTGACGGGCTTCAGCAGACCGTTTAAGTGCTTCGCCAGGGTTGTCTTTCCGCTTCCGTTCGGACCAACTAGGGCGAGTATTTCCCCGCCAAAGGTCAGGTCAACTCCCCTGAGGATTTCCCTTCCGTCATAGGAAAAGTGCAGTCCCTCGACAACTATCATCGCTCAAAGCTCCTCGCGCTCCTTAAAAACTTTCTCAGTTCCTCCTCAACGGAGGGGAGAACCCTTTTTGCCACCTGGAGAAGGGAAACACTCCCAAGCAGCATCTGAAGGGAGACTGCCCCAGCCGGGACCGGGTTCTTGACGTTGAGTCCCAATCCAACCACGGCCCTTTTAACTTCCCCCATCTCCCCCGAGATTTCGACGAGAACCCCTCCAAGCTTTCGGCCGTCAACGTACAGCCCGTTTTCAACCGGGACGGCTCTAACTCCCATCTCCCGCAGAATCCTCAAAACCGCCGAGAGCACGGGTTTTGAGAGCTTTCTGCCAGCCTCGAGGGAAAGCCTCTCCGAGATTGGCAGAGAGACGTAGAGTCCTCCCGGCGGAGAAAACCATGACGCTCCACGCCTGCCCCTTCCGGAGCGCTGAGTTCCGGCTATGGCAAACTCCCAGTCCTCGAGATTCCAAGCCACGTCCATCGTTGACGAAGTCTCCGGGAGATAGACGGCCTTAACGGGCAGCTCCCAGGGATAGGGAACGTCAGGTCTGCCTTCCACGACGTAGCCCTTCCCGGTGGAGCGTATGGAATATCCCAGCTTTTTGAGTTCTCTAACGTGCTTCCAGACCGCCACCCGCGAGATTCCAAACTCCCCCGCCAGTTTCTCACCTGAAACCGGAAACGGACCTCTGAGAATTGCCCTCTTCACGGGGCTGTCCCTGAGCATTCTCTTCCTCGACACGGTATTTCGTTAACCTAAACACTTTAAAGTTTAACGAAATCATCAATCGGTGGTTTCATGAAGGCGAGGGAAACTGCACTGGTTGGGCTTTTCGTCGCCATAACGGCCGTCAGCGCCCAGATTCAAGTTCCCATCGGACCGGTTCCGATAACGCTTCAAGTCTTCGCGGTCCTTCTTTCGGGCCTTCTGCTCGGCTGGAAACTTGGGCTGCTGTCCCAGATGGTTTACGTCTTCGCGGGTCTCATCGGACTGCCGGTCTTCGCGGGGTTTACGGGTGGCTTTGCGCACCTCTACGGTCCAACCGGCGGATATTTGACCGCGTTTCCGCTGGCTGCTCTAACAGCGGGTTTGTTTTCCGAGCGCTCCAAGAGAGCGGCCTTCTGGCTCACTGGCTCGCTCTTGGGGGTTGGTGTAATATACCTCCTCGGCTGGCTGAGGCTCGGGCTTTACCTGAACGGCGACTTCACCAAAGCGCTCTACATAGGGGTGCTGCCCTTCGTTCCCTTCGACGTTGCAAAGGCCTTCCTCGCGGTTACGGTCGCGAAAACCGTTAAAAGAACTCTCCCCTGGCTTTAAGTTCTTCAAGGGTCTTCTCGGCGAAGGCCACGTCGAGGGAGCTCCTGACGCGGAAAAAGCTGAGGGCCACTTTGGGGTTCCTCTTCGCCAGCTCCTCTATCGAGACCGGCTCGTAGTCGAGGAACTCGGTAACCCTTGAAAAGCTTCTGTAACCCTCTGCGAGGGCCGATTCTATCGCATCCCTCAGCGCATCCGGCTCGTAAACCGCGTGAAATACCTCGGCGCTCCCGTCGTTCCAGACGGGAATTAGCGCCTCAGGTTCGTTTTCATAGAAGAGACCGATGAGGTAGTTCACGAGGAAGGGCATCACCAGGGGCATGTTGCCCTCGACCAGGAAGAACGGTTCCCCCGGAAGGGCCTTGAGGACGGCTTCCACCTTGCTTCCCGCCACAGCGGGAAGGGGGTTTGAAACGTGGAGGGAGTAGGTCTTCAGCTTATCCTTTCTTACGATTGTGAGAACTTTATGAATTCTCTTGGCGGTTAGGAGCCTCTTCTCGGTGAGCCTGACGACGGGTTCTCCATTTACCGGGAGCGTGTAGTTCTCCCACCGCTTTTCTGGAAACGCTAGAACAACGCCGAGCATGATGCAGAGTAGCGGACGGGCTTTAAAAATCTCCCGCCCGAAAGTTTTATATACTCTGGGTTACTAAAATCTTCCGGCAAAAAGCCAGGAGGTGGTTTGAATGGCAGAGATGATAATACCTTACCCGCAGCTCCAGAAGATTCTGGAGAGAACCTGCGAGCTGGCCGTGATAAAGCCGAGGGCCGAGGAGATGATGGACATAGTGGAGAAGAAATTGGCAGACCTCTTCGAGGTTGCCTACGAGAACGCCAAGGCCGAGCGCTCGAGCACGATAAAGATGCGCCACATACCGATTACCAAGGGCTTCAAGAACAGCCTGAACCTCTTCAGGGCGGTCATCGAGGACGAGAAGGTCCAGATTGAGCCAATTAGGAAGTACGTCCTCAAGAAGATACCCGGCGACATTCCGCTCGAGGAGGACGTCGTCAACGAGCTTCCCATAATAACCGGAACCCTCTTCGTGCTCATCGGAAGGGTCATCAAGGCGCTCCACCCTGAGATTAAGAACGTCTACCCGGAGCACATCGAGGAGGCCAAGAAGGTTCTGGACTACACGCTCTAATATTTCTATTTACTTCCGTTGCTTTCACATAACAAACGAAAAATTTATATGCCTATAATACAACTTTCCATGGTGATACTATGACAAAACTGGCGTTGTTCTACTATGCAGGAACAAAAACTACTCCAGTGGAACAAATTTCTAAGTTTATCGAACTGTTTGATGGTATCATATTATTATCTACAGGGGAGGGAAAATATGCCAACGCCTCAGCCCTTATCCATAATATAGAGACATTTGCCACGAAATCTAGTTCAAGATTTGAGATATGGGCTGAAATTCCATATTATTCCCCCAATGGACCTCCTCGGGCTCTTGAAGATGTTCAAAACTGGATAAACAAATTAGAATTTTCTTGGATATCTAACAGGATAACAGGGTACTATTTCAGTCTAGAGGGTGCAGCATCTGTTCTTCAGGACTCCATCAAAGTAAGGGATATTGTACGTTATGTCAGAGATATGTATAAGAAACCTATTCTCTGGATACCTATAGAAAGATGGGGGGACCGTGATCCGTTGTATCTAACAAGAAAATGTGTACAAAAAGTAGGATTTACCCATGTAGCTCCGCAACCCCATTATTACATGGTTACTGATACTAAAGGTGATTACTACAGACCAAATGGCATGAATTATCAAGATTTAAACGAGTTTATGTGGTTCTGTCATGAAAATGGGTTCGGTGTCGAAATGGAATGGGACTCAGCAGTTAGAGGGTATTGCGAGCACTGCGGGTACGGATGTGATGCCGTTAAGTGCACAGAGAGCAAAAGACTACTTAATATCTCTTAGGGATATTGAAGAGGAATACGGAAAGTTTCCATATGTTGTTTACTATTTTAGCACAGACATTAACAACTATTTAAAAGTGGTGAGGCAATGAAAAGAATTTTTGATGATACATTTAAAACTCTTCTTTTTTTGTTTGTTCTAGGATTATTCACTCTAAGTTCAGGAAGTGCGACTAATATATTATGGAACGGGACCCTCTGGGCTATCATAGATGAGGAAAACGGAAACTATTACCTGACGACAATCTCAACTAATGGATATCTCACAAAGGTTCCGCTCCACCTCAACGGGACTCCCTGCGGTCTGGTTTGGAACGGAAGCGAGTGGCTTGTGGAGACGTTTATCCCCGACAGCGTGGTGGTTCAAACCCTCAACGGTTCAGTTCTCTTCAGGCTACACAGCTACGACTGTAGTGGCTTCGCGTACCTCAACGGGACTTACTACGTTCCAATCTCGGAATCAGCAAGGATGGGAGACTGCTCGCTTGTCCAAGTTTCGGGAGATGGGAAAATAAAAGGAACAGTCCCTTGCGGTTTCATCAACGGTGTGAGGGTAAAGGCCGTTGGAGCGGGGCTCTACCTAATGAACTGCACCGGAATTTACATTTACTCCAACGGGCACTTTGAGTTGATTCAACGACTTGAAAACTGCGCGGAAGACTTTGATGTCCTTAACGACAAAATTCTCCTATGCTCCAACGACTTCATCGAGCACTCTAAAAACACCACGAGAAAAATACTGACCTCCTGCGACGCCATCGGTTGCAACGGTCGAGAATGCCTGATTGTGGCAAATGGAACGCTCTACAGTTACGATGGTGGACTGAGAAAGTTCAAAATTGAGAAGGTCGTGAACCCTTCGAGTGCCTTTAAAAAGACCATCGCACTGAGCGTGTTTATCGCCGTTCTAGCAGGTCTGCTCATTTGGAGAAGAAGGTCATTCTGAGAGTCTCAGCTCCCCCAAACTCTTCTTTTATCCACTCAAAGTGCTTGTCTCGTGTGACAAGAGTGAGCTCCCGGTTTATCACGACCGTAGCAACTATGGCATCTACTGCCGGAACGGGCGTCCCTCTCTTGACCATTGCCTGCGATATCCTGACCGCGAGCAGGTAGTCTTCAAGGCTTGAAGTTATAACTGTCAAACCCAGCTCAAGCGCCTTCGGAAACTCCACGACGTTGAGAATCGTTGTGTACCCTTCGAGCTTCCTGCGAGATTTTAGGGTATCAATCAGGACGTTGGTGTGTAGAGAGCCTTTTCCATTCGGCACCCCTCGTTTTCTTGAGTGCCTTCTCGTACTCCTCAACGGGCATGCTCTCAAGCTCTTTCCTGAAGTCCTCCCCAAGAAGCGAGAGCAGTTCGTCCGAACTGAGTTCTTCGGCCTCGATTTTGGCCAGATACTCCGCTATGGCCCTTCTAGCTACCTCGCTCCACTTTATCCCCGGATGCTTCTTCATTCTCCTGTAGAGGTCGGGCGGGACTGAGAGGGTTATGTTTGGCATGTCCTCACCGCACAGGATTATGTGAGTTCACGTATTTAAGTTTTTGTTTTGGGTCTTAGACTACACGCTCTGATGTCCTTCTTCTACTTTAAAGTTACTTTTCTTTACGCTTTGATGAGGAAACACTTATAAGCGCTGGCTCGTATTTTGAGCGGTGGTTGGGTGAAGAGGGGTATCGTTGCGGTCATCGTTTCACTCCTCCTGTTCCTCCCGCTCGTCGCTGGTGCGACACTAAAATGTCCTGCTAAAGCTCCGGCCGAGAAGGCAGTCTGCAGGCTGGAGGGCAACGGGACGGGAAAGCTCTACCTGAAGAGCGTTGACGGTATTCCAGCAAGAGGGTATACAATTATCTTAAGACACGGTCATCACGAATCAGTCTCAACCAAATATCAACATGACCCAGCCAAACTACCTGCCGAGGTCATATTTTGGGCAGACAACGCATTGAAAAACGTTGTAGATTTTTACGTTGGTTCCACCTCTGACTGGCTTCTCCTAAACAGGGAACACACTTTTGTATTTGAGCTGGTCATGGAAAATGGCAGTAAGGAGACTTTTGAAAAGAAAATTTTCCTTGTGAGTACTCCTAACTGGAACGACCTGAGAGAAGATTTAGTTGATTTACTTCGGGGGGCTTTTATTCTCTGGGTTATACTATCTGTATTCTGGGGAATTGCAGAGTGGTGGCGCAATAGGGACTTCATGCGTTTTATGGAGATTGCGCGACTATCATTATCATCAACTGCATTGCTTATAGTGGCTATGTTTAGTCTATCCGACTTCCGACCAATTACCTTTGGGATACCCTACTATTATTTTGGGACCGGAGACAAACTATGGGGAGACATCGTAGTCTGGTGGGGTATATGGGCACTCACCACGCTGATACCCCTGTATAGCTTTGTTTATCTCAGAGTAACACCAGACCTGAGACACATAGCTCATCAAGAGTTCATTTCGAAACTAAAAAAGCAAAAACTAACAGACTGTTCCGGACTCGCGTGGTTTATCGCTCCCCTCGCGCTGGTCTCTGGAGCACTTGACTCTGAGATTGAAGTCCTTCTTTTAATGTTCCTTGTAATTGCCCTCGCGGTGTTTACCCATCACATCCTCAAGACTATAAAGCCAGAGGGCGTGCTCTTCGTAAATTTGGCCATCACAGGCCTCCTCACGCTCAAATACCGCCCAGATTTCGCGTTCGTGGTATTTCTGGTCGTCCTCCTCTTCGTGGTGTACGTTATCCAGAAAAAGTGCTTCAAGCGCTTCACGACGGAAAAAGAACGCTTGATTGCGGAAATTGAAGAGAGGGTTGCAAAAATCGAGGGGGCAGGAAGATGAGAAAGCTCGCCGTCCTGCTCATTGTCCTGTCATTGGTACTTCCTCATGTTTCAGCCACCGAGCTGACCTGCCAGAAAACCCTTCCCTCAGCGTCCAGTGATATGTACTGCAACCTGACCGGACAGGGAAACCTCAGCGTGAGGGTTGTCGCATTCGATGGTTTGACACTCAAGGATTATTCCAGCTATGGGCACTGGGAAAAAGTAAATGGGAAAAGAGTTGCCGATTTGAATCCGATTACCGAGCAAATCCCCCTCAGACCTAACTCAACTGCAACGATGGAAATAACTATCTGGAACGTCATGGTCGATGCAATTTCCGAGATAGGCCTCGATAGCTCACATAATTGGATTTTCAACGGA
>NZ_JAMONU010000212.1 GCF_027066465.1 Thermococcus sp. | reverse complement strand
CCAAATCTGCTACCTCAAAGAGAATCCCGTTCTGCTGATTCCGGACGAGGTGAACACGGAGCTGTGCCAGAACTGTGGTAGCTACAAGAGGAGAGGGGTCTGGGTCGACCCAAAGAGCTACGAGCTTAAGGAGCTTATCTTTGAGGTCGCTGAAAATGCTCTCCTTGAGGTCATCGAGGATTCCTTCAGCGAGAAAATCAGGGAGTACAAGGTCGTTCCGCCCGAGGAGTTTGAAGAGATAGGCGACCTTCCCGTCGGCAGGGCTGTGGTTTCCTTTAAGGTGGTGGACTTCCACATCGAATACTTTCCGGCGATAATAACCTACGAAGTTCGCGTTAAGGCCAGAACCCACGAGATGCAGAGGGAGCTCCACGACGAGAGGAAAAAGGTTACCGTCTACGTCCGCCAGACAGTCTGTCCCCGCTGTCAGAAGTTCCTCGGCGGTTACTTCGAGGCGATTCTTCAGGTTAGAGCTGAAGGAAGGCCCCTGAGCGAGGAGGAGCGAAAGGCCATTGGAAAGCTCGTCGAGGAAAAGGTGGACGAGATAATGCGAAAGGACAGAATGGGGTTCATACAGGACACAATAGAAAAGGAGGAAGGCCTGGACTTTTACATGGGTTCAACGAGCGCCGCCAGAAAGATAGCGCAGGCAATAAGGGAGCGCTTCGGGGGAACGATAAGCGAGGCTTACGAGCTGGTAGGCCTCGACAGGCAGACGAGCAGGGAAGTTTACAGGACGAGCGTAAGCGTGAGGATTCCGAAGTTCAGGAAGGGTGACATCGTGGCCGACAGGAGGGGCAACGTCTACGAGGTCGAGCGCGTTGACGGCAAGGGCTTAACGCTCAAGAACCTCGAGAACTGGAAGAGTGAGCACCTCGACTGGAAAACCGCGAAGAGGGAGAGGGTTGACACCGTTGAGCACGAGGAGAGCGAGGCTATGGTGACGAGCGTAACTCCCGGTGAGGTTCAGCTGATGGACATGGAGAGCTACGAGACGTATGAGCTGAACAGACCGCCCTTCGAGGTTGACGAAGGAGAGGTTTACAGGATGGTGCGCGTTGGAAAGAGGAAGTACTTCAGGGGCAAGAAGTGATTTCCTCCACCAACCTTTTTAACCAAAGGTTTTGAACCCTTCCCGGTGATGCGGATGAAGAGGGTCGTTATCATCGGTGGCGGAGCGGCCGGAATGAGTGCCGCCTCGCGCGTCAAGAAGCTCAAGCCCGAGTGGGACGTCAAGGTCTTTGAAGCAACTGAATGGGTCAGCCACGCCCCCTGTGGGATTCCGTACGTCGTCGAGGGAATCTCGCCGACTGAAAAGCTCATGCATTACCCGCCGGAGGTCTTCATCAAGAAGCGCGGCATAGACCTCCACCTCAAGGCCGAGGTCGTCGAGGTCGGCCAGGGCTACGTCAGGGTCAGGGAGGAGAACGGCGAGCACACCTACGAGTGGGACTACCTCGTCTTCGCCAACGGTGCCTCCCCCAGGGTTCCCGCCGTTGAGGGGATAGACCTACCCGGCGTCTTCAAGGCCGACCTTCCGCCCGATGCCGTCGCCATCAGGGAGTACATTGAGAAGAACCGCGTCGAGGACGTCGTAATCATCGGCGGCGGCTACATTGGGGTTGAGATGGCCGAAGCGTTCGCCGCTCAGGGGAAGAACGTCACGCTCATAGAGAGGAACGAGAGGGTGATGTCGAAGGCCTTCGACAAGGAAATAACCGACGTCCTCGAGGAGGAAATGAAGAAGAGGGTACACCTCAGAACACAGGAGATAGTTCTTAGAATAGATGGCGAGAAGAGAGTCGAGAAAGTGATAACCGACGCCGGCGAGTACAAGGCTGACATAGTAATCCTCGCCACTGGAATAAAACCCAACGTCGAGCTGGCCAAGGAGATAGGCGTCAGAATAGGCGAGACCGGGGCGATATGGACGAACGAGAGGATGGAAACCAGCGTTGAGAACGTCTATGCGGCGGGGGATGTTGCAGAAACGAGGCACATCATAACCGGGAGGCGTGTCTGGATTCCGCTCGCTCCGGCAGGAAACAAGATGGGCTACGTTGCCGGTAGCAACATAGCCGGTAGGGAAATTCACTTCCCCGGCGTTCTGGGCACTAGCGTCACCAAGTTCTTCGACGTCGAGATAGGCAGAACCGGTCTGACCGAGGCCGAAGCTCTAAAGGAAGGCTACGACGTCAGGACGGCCTTCATAAAGGCCACCACGAGGCCCCACTACTATCCGGGAGCGAGGCCGATATGGCTGAAGGGCGTTGTGGACAACGAGACCAACAGACTGCTCGGCGTTCAGGCTGTTGGAGCCGAGATACTCCCGAGGATTGACACGGCAGCAGCGATGCTGATGGCCGGCTTCACCACGAAGGACGTCTTCTTCACGGATTTGGCCTACGCACCGCCCTTCGCGCCGGTCTGGGACCCGCTCATAGTCCTTGCAAGGGTCCTCAAGTTCTGACCTTTTCCCAATTTTGGGTAACCGAAAGGTTTAAATTTTATTACATATGCAATACAAATTATGGAGCGGAAACTTGTAGTTGCGTTCATATTGTGTGCAATCCTGACGGCCTTGCCCTTTGCAGTCAACTACGCCAACGACAGGATAAGCACTTCCTCCGTGCCCTCCACCGCATCCTCTGAAGTAGTTTCCTCAAACGGGGTTTACTACATTGGATACGCGAGTTCGCACGAGGGCGACGACATACTGTACGTCGTTCCCGCCGAGGCCTACGTTGAGAAGCCGGGAACCCTCGTGACCATTAACGTCACCGTGAAGTTCAAACACGCCCAGCCCTGCCCCTACTCAAACTGGAAGATAACGATTGAAAATCCCGAGAACGTCGAGGTCGTCAACGAAACCAAGACGGTTCTGAAAGACCCCTACACGGCCTTTAAGCAGTACACCGTGAAGGTTCTCGGAAACGGTAGTGTGGACGTTGTCTATCACTACGGCACCGGCTGTCCCTACGGAACCGAGGAAAAAGTAACCGTCAAGTTCTACATCGGAAAACCGAGCGGTTCCGCACTGAACCAGACCTCTGCTCCTCCAGAAATCCTCAACACGACATCAATCAACGTTACGGGAGAGATTAAGGCGGTTGACACCCTTGCACGAGCCGTGGTGGTCGGCAACTATACCATAGAGATACGCGGTCGCTGGACTGGACCGGATAACGTAACGCTGAACTGGAGGGAGATGCTCTCACTCCTTCAGCCAGGAAAGAACGTTACGATACTCGCGAGCGAGGAGAACGGCTCCCTGAAAGCCGATGTGATAATCATAGATGGAAAAACCTACAGGAAGGGATGAGCCATGAAGTGCAACCTTCGAATGTGCGTCTCGCTGGTGCTCTTTGCCCTCTGGCTAATCACGGGAATAACGGGCACAATACTCCTACTCGGTCCGCTGACGGCGAAGCTCGGCCATCCACTGCCGGTCTCTACCGCTGACACGCTCCACGAGTACTTCGGCTTTGCCTTCTTTGGGCTGTCCGTGGTTCACGTAACGCTCAACTGGAACGCCCTGAAGAGCTACTTCAAAAGGCTTGCATAAAGGAAAAGAAAAGTCAGTCCCCTTCCTTTTCTTCCCTGAACTTCTGGTAGTATTCGTCCAGAAGCTTCCTGATTGTCTGCCCGATTCTTATGTAGTCTATCTCCTTTAAGTTGGCCAGGGAAACCCTCGCAGAGGGATGGAGCACCTCAAAGCCCCTGCCCGGCAGCAGAACCACGCCGGCATCGAGGGCGAGGCGAACTATGAACTCCTCTATCGGCAGGGCCTTGATGAACCACTCTGCGAACTCTTTGCCGTAGAGCCTCTCCGCGAGCTTCTCCGTGTCGAGGAGGGTGTAGTAGTAGGTGAGGTTCGGGTTCTCCTCGGGTTCGAGGCCGAGACCCCTGTACAGCGCCCGGTAGCGCCTCCTGAGCACGTGCTTCACCGCGTTCTTATACTTCTCCTGCTCGTCCATGAGGGCGTAAAGCGCGAATAGAACCATCTGGACCTGCTGGGGCGTTGAAAGGCCAGCGGTGTGCCTTAAAGCGACGTTCCTGCTGTCTGCAACTAGCCTGTCTATGAACTTCAGCTCCCGTGCGTTCGGCGTTATCGGGGCGTAGCGTCTCTCAAGCTCCTCCTGAATTTCCTCGGGCAGTTCCCGTATAAGCCTATCAACGACGTTGTCCTGGTGAAGGGCTATAACCCCGAGGCGCCAGCCGGTCGCGCCGAAGTACTTGGAGAACGAGTAGACGAGTATCGTGTTGTGGGGCAGAACGGAGTAGACGGACTTGAAGTCGTCAGCGAACGTCGCGTAGACGTCGTCTGTGATTACTATGAGGTCGTTTCTATCTTCTTCAACTATCTCCCTCAGCTTTTCAAGAACCCTATCCTCGAGCTTCACCGAGGTTGGATTGCCGGGGTTCACGAGGAAGAAGGCCTTTATCTCCGGGTCGCGGAGCTTCTCGAGTTCCTCGTCCGGTATCTGGTAGCCGAGTTCCTCCTTCGCCCTGACCTCGATTATCTCCAGCCTGTAGGTGTCGAGCTTTGGAATCTCGAGATAGGGGCTGAATATTGGAACCGCTATCGCTATCTTGTCGCCCGGGTTGAGGAGGTGGTTGGCCTTGAGGGACTCGAAGAGGTACGCCATCGCTCCGGTTCCTCCCTCGACCGCGAAGAGCTGGGTCTCGTCAACGAGGGAGTAGCCGAGGTCGTAGCCTGCCCCCATCTCCTTCATGAGGTACCTCGCGACTATCTTTTCCGCCAGCGGAAGCATCCTCGGCGGTGACGGGTAGTCGCAACCTAAATAGCCCTGAACCATCTCGTGGAGGAAGTCCCCGGCGGAGAAGCCGAGGTAATCCCTAACGTAGCTGACGGCCGAGTTCAGG
>NZ_JAMONU010000211.1 GCF_027066465.1 Thermococcus sp. | reverse complement strand
CGTGGGAGGAAACGGGAGCGAGAGAAGGAGCTCGTGAATGCCAAGGAGCTTCTCCCGGAAAACCGCCCCGCTGAAGAAGAGTGGGAACATTACGGCGAGCGAAACGCTCGCAAGGCCAACGATTGTCCCGCTCGAAACAGGAAACCAACTGGACAGCCAGTAGATTGTCGCCGTTACCCAGGGAATGGAAATCAGGTTAAGCCCTATGTGCTTCGCTGTGTACTTGACCTCCTCGCGGAGCTGGGTGAGTGTCAAAGCCATAGCCCCACCGACCCGAAAAGATGTCCCAGATTTCACGTTTGCCAATCGTGTTTTGTCCGAAAAGAGTTAAAAGATTAACTCAATCGTTTGATAAACCGGAGATGATAAGAATAGTCAGAACTCCGGAATCCTTATCGGCGCCTGGAGCTCCTTTTCGTTCTTCTCGAGGTTGGTCGCGAGCATCTGGATTCT
Source organism: Thermococcus sp. (assembly GCF_027066465.1). GTDB lineage: Archaea > Methanobacteriota_B > Thermococci > Thermococcales > Thermococcaceae > Thermococcus. The sequence continues at coordinate 4,473 of NZ_JAMONU010000211.1, read as the reverse complement.
CTCAACGCCGTGGATTTTTCTTATGAACTCCGCGACGCTCCTCGGCACGAGGTCTTCCCACGGCTCGCCCTCAATCATCCTCCGCCTTATCTCCGTTGCCGAGAGGATGTCCTTCCTGAACATCGGCTGGACTATAACTTCGTAGCCCTTCTCCCTGAAAAGCTCCGCAACGAGCGAGTTGCCCGTGAACACCACGTCGAAGCGGGGGACCATGTTCTCCACGTAGGTCGCCCAGATGGAGTTGAAGTTGATGTCCGGGAGGGGAATCAGGTAGTAGCGCTTCTTTGGGAACTCCGCCTCGTCGAGGGCCCTTATCAGCATCTCCATCCTCTCACTCGTCGTGAATGGGTTCTTGAGCGTGTGGCTGGCCTGAGCGCTCCCGATTCCGATGATGACCTCGTCCACCTGCGAGAAGACGAACTCCAGAGCCTTCATGTGCCCGTTGTGGACGGGCTGAAAACGACCGACGAAGAGACCGCGCCTCATTCAATCACCTCCAATCAGCTTCACCCTAACCTCGTTCCCGACCTTCAGGCCGAGCCTCTCGCTCGCGCTCCCCTGGTTGACGGCAATCTCAAGGTAGTCGTGGCTTCCTGGCAGGGCCAAAAGCTCTCCCGGCTTCACGTAGCCGTAGGCCTCCCTGTAGGGAATCCTCAGCCCGAAGTCGGGCAATTCAACCGCCTTCGGTCTCCCGTAGTTCTCAAGGTTGAGGATGACGTTTCCGAAGTCGTCCACGTAGATTACCTTCAGAATCCAGAGGTCGCCCTCCCTTCTCGGCTCAACGTCGAGCTTGACCAGCGAATCGAGGGGAATCTCCTCCGCGAACTCCTCTGGAGAAACCCCCTTCTCTATGAGCGCGCCGGCCGGCCCGAAAACGTCCCTCCCGTGGAAGGTCGAGCTTATCCGCCAGCCTGTAAACTTTTTAATCCTCTCGAAGTCTATCTCCCAGGCGCGCTTTGGATTTATGTGCTTGAGCGGGAGGGTGGCTAATCCGTTGTCCGGGACGACCAGCCACTGAGAACCTTCGATGATTACCGCCTTCCTCCCGGTCCCGACGCCGGGGTCTATGACGCCGACGTGAACCGTTCCTTCAGGGGAGTACTTAACGACCTGCTCCATGACGAAGGAGCCCTCGATTATCGAATGCCTCGTCACCGCGTGGGTGACGTCGACGAGTTTAGCCTCCGGATTGACGCGGAGCATCGCTACCTTCATCTCCCCCACGTAGGGGCCCTTAAGCCCGAAATCCGTCGTCAGCGTTATCATTCACACCACCCAAAGCTTATTAACGGTTTGACCTTAAAGGGGTTTGGAAGGGTATGAAGTGGAAAATCCTCATATCTTTGGTTCTCATAGTCCTAGTCTCGGGGTGCCTCTTCAGGCCACCGGCCGAGGTTAAATTCTCGGTTGACCACACGATAGTTCCCCCGGGCGGGACGTTTCACCTGATAGTTGACGTCAACAACACCGGCAAGGTAGGACTGGTGGGGGCAACCCTGATACTCGGCAACGACAACTTCCAGATAGTCCAGGAGCCGAGGTTTCCCACGATACTGAAGGTCGGCCAGAGCGTTCAGCTCGTCTGGATTCTCCGCGCTCCTGAGAAACCCGGGACATACAACCTACAGGTTTCCCTCGAATTAAGGGACGAACTTAAAAGAACGTGGACGGGCTTCTACGGCCACTTCAGGATTACGGTGGCAACCGAGGTCAACCCGCCGAAGAGCATAAACCTGACCCTGAGCGCGCCCTCGAAGGTAAACGGCGGCAGTCAGTTCCCGGTAACCGTTACGATAGGAAACGGCTTCGATTCAACGGTGCAGATACTCGGCATAAACTTCAACCTTCTCCCCGGCATGAGGGTCGTTAGCGCCCCAAGCGCCCCCTCTCAGCTGTCCCCGGGTCAAAACGTAACGCTCACGTACCTGATATCCGCCCCCTACGCCTACAGGAACGGCTTCATATCGGTGGTCGTTGATTACTCCGCGATGGGTTCCAGGGAGAGTATAGCTAAGAGCGCCAGAATCACGGTCCTGTGGCGCCCGTGGAAGGAGAGCGAAAAAGTTCTGATGGCGGCCTACGGGGAGAACTACCACTGGGTCACGCAGAGGTACCTCGTCGATGCCTACTGGCTCAAGAAGTTCAACTCAACGTCCATTGTCGAACCCTTAAAGCTGAGACCGGTTGCCCTGAATGTAATAGGAAACGCAAGCTCAGAGGTTCAGGCCGCTGAGAGGCTCTACGACTGGATGGTCACCAACTACACATTCGGGAACACCACGACAACCCTCCAGCCGACCCTCATACTCCAGCAGGACAGGATAAGCTACACAGAGGGCCAGATTCTCATGACGGCCATGCTCCGGTCGATTAACATCCCGGCGAGGATAGTGAGCCTCTTCAACGGAACTGACTGCACGATTAGCCCGATAACGGAGTTCTACACCGCCGACGGCTGGTACGTGGTCGACCTGAGGCACCGCTTCATCGGGCCGCTCGATGATTACCTCGCCAGCCCGTACTTCCCGCGGGTTTACCAACTGGTCACGAGCCACGGCTACAGGATAGTCGCCCAGAACCCAGAGAAGCTCGTCGGTCACGAACACGTTGACGTAACATCCCAGTTCACGAGCAACCTCGAGGACAGACTCTTGGAAGTTGTTCTCCAGAGGGTTCAGCCGGGACTCCGCTCAAAGCTGACCCTCGTCCTCAACGGCTTGGACAGAAACGAGAGAATTTACGCCCTCTTCCTCTTCGCCTCTGCACCTCAGGATGACCTGAACAGCGTGCTCGCCAGCTGGAGCGTCAGCAGGATTCAGAAAAACGTTAAAACCATGTACGAATTCTACAAGGACATGCCTTGGCGCGATGACTTCACCTACTACTGGAGGGTCTTTAAGGGGGAGGTCTGAATGATAGTCGTGCTTCGCCTTGGCCACAGGCCGGAGAGGGATAAGAGAATAACAACCCACGTGGCTTTAACGGCGAGGGCCTTTGGAGCCGATAAAATCATCATCTCGGCGGAAGAAGACGAGCACGTTAAGGAGAGCGTCGAGGACGTCGTGAGAAGATGGGGTGGGCCGTTCGAGATAACCTTTGACCCCAGCTGGAAGAAAATCCTGAGGGAGTGGCGCGAGAAGGGCGTTATAGTCCACCTGACGATGTACGGAATCCATATGGACGACGCGATGCCGAAGCTGAAGGAGGAGCTGAAGGCCGGAAAGGACTTCCTCATCGTCGTCGGCGCCGAGAAGGTTCCGAGAGACGTTTACGAGCTGGCGCACTACAACGTGGCAGTTGGCAACCAGCCCCACAGCGAGGTGGCCGCTCTCGCTGTTTTCCTCGACAGGCTCCTCGACGGCGAGGGTCTGAGAAAGGAGTTCCAGAACGCGAAGCTCAAAATCATCCCGCAGGAGAGGGGGAAGAAGGTAATCCAGCTCGACGGGTGAAGGAAATGGTCCTCAACAGGTATCGAGAGAACGTTAAGGGCTACCTTGAGGCGATAGTTAAACCCCTCGCAAAGGCCGGACTGACGCCGAACGCGGTTACTGTGATAGGCCTCCTCATAAGCCTCCTCGCGGCCTACCTCTACTACCTCCGCGAGCCGAGGCTGGCCGCTCTAACGCTCCTCGTAGGCTCGCTCGTCGATGCCCTCGACGGAACGCTGGCGAGGCTGACCGGAAAGACGAGCCGCTTCGGAGCCTTCCTCGACTCGACCTTCGACAGGATAAGCGACGGCGCGGTGCTCTTTGGAATCGCGCTTGGAAGTCTCGCCGACTGGCGCGTTGCCTTCCTGACGTTCATGGGGAGCTATCTTGTCAGCTACGAGCGTTGCAGGGCCGAGTTAGCTGGCTCAGGAAAGCTCGCGGTGGGCATTGCCGAAAGGGCCGAGAGGCTGATAATCCTGATGGCTTTCTCGTTCCTCGGAATTAACTACGTCAAGTACGGCGTCTACATAGTCGGAGTACTCGCGTGGATAACCGTCGTCCAGAGGTTTTACGTCGCCTACCAGCGGCTGAAGTGAAGAAGAGGGGAATGACGAAAATTTCGCTATCTGAGGCTCCGATGAAGAGCCCTGCCGTTACCGACCCCCATCATTTTTCCATCAGGCCCTTCACTATCTCAACGACGTCGCTGAGTTTCGAAACGACGAAGTCGCAGTTGCCCCAAAGTTCTCTCTTCTCGGCCTTCGGGTCGAGGAGGACGCTGAGCATTCCAACGTTCTTGGCACCAACGCAGTCTTTCTTCGGGTTGTCACCGACGTAGAGGGCCTCCTCCGGCTTTACACCTGCTTTTTCAAGGGCCAGCTGGAAGGGCCTCGGGTGTGGCTTGAAATAGCCCGCCTCCTCGCTGGTGGTTATCGAATCGAAGAGGTCGTAGATTCCGAGTGCTTTTAGGTGGCTCTCGATGTAGTCGTTGTCCGAGTCGGTTATGATTCCCACGTGGAGGCCGAGCGCCTTGAGCGCCTCAATC
>NZ_JAMONU010000210.1 GCF_027066465.1 Thermococcus sp. | reverse complement strand
AGGGAGGAAGGTTTGCTCGACTTCTCGGCGTCGCTCAATCCTTACCCCCCTGAGTGGCTCGACGATATGTTCCGGCGAGCGAAGGAGATAAGCGACCGCTACCCCTACTACGAGAGGCTTGAGGGGGAACTGGAAGGACTCGTCGGCGAGCCTCTGACTATAACGGCCGGCATCACCGAGGCGCTCTATTTGCTCGGAATCCTCGCGCTCCGCGGAAAGAAGGCGATAATACCGGAGCACACCTACGGCGAGTACGAGAGAACAGCGAAAATTTTTGGAGCGAGGGTCGTCAAAGGCCCGAACGAACCGGGAAAGCTGGCAGAACTCGTCGAGAGGAACTCGGTCGTCTTCTTCTGCAACCCCAACAATCCCGACGGAAAGTTCTACCATGTTAGGGAGCTCAAGCCACTCCTCGATGCGGTGGAAGAGAAAGAGGCGCTCCTCGTTCTTGATGAAGCGTTCATAGACTTCGTGAAAAAACCGGAGAGTCCTGAGGGGGAGAACGTCGTGAAGCTCAGAACCTTTACCAAGAGCTACGGTTTGCCGGGAATAAGGGTCGGCTACGTTCTTGGTTTTGAAGAGGCTTTCAGGAGCGTCAGAATGCCGTGGGGCATAGGCTCGACAGGTGTGGCCTTCCTCGAGTTCCTCATCGAAGACGGCTTCGAGCACCTCAGGAGAACGATGCCCCTCATCTGGCGCGAAAAGGAGAGGCTTGAAAGGGTTCTGAATGTTAAAAGCGACGCAAACTTCTTCATCAAGCGCGTCGGGAACGCTGAGGACTTTGTTGAGGCCATGAAGAAGCGCGGAATCCTCGTGAGGAGCTGTGCGAGCTTTGGACTGCCGGAATACGTGCGCTTTTCGGTGAGGAAGCCAGAAGAGAATGACAGGCTTATCAGGGTGTTCAGGGAGCTGGGAGAAGGGTTTTAAGATTGAAGCTGATTTCACTTTGGTGGTCTTATGCATGAGCTCTACACCGTTCTGGCCGAGTACTACGACGTGATTTATCGGAAAAGGGCCGAGCGGGTTGAGGATGAGATTGACTTCGTTGAGGAGCTGTTCCGGAAAGAGGCCGAAAGGAAAGTAAAGAAAATCCTCGACCTCGCCTGCGGAACCGGGATTCCAACGCTCGAACTCGCGAGGCGCGGTTACGAGGTTACCGGCCTCGACCTCCACGAGGAGATGCTGGCAGTTGCGAGAAGAAAGGCCGAAGGAGAAGGGCTCGGTATCGAGTTCATTCAGGGAAACGCGCTTGAGCTCGACTTCTAGGAGGAGTTCGACGCGATAACCATGTTCTTTTCATCAATCATGTATTTCGATGATTCTGTAATTCAGGAGTTATTTAATTCTGTAAACCGGGCGCTGAAAGAGAGCGGGATTTTCATAGCGGACTTCCCGTGCTGGTACTACGGCGGAAGGGACGGCCCGATAGTGTGGGACGAGCGGAAGGGCGATGAGCGATTAATCATAACCGACTGGCGCGAGGTAGAGCCAGCTTTTCAGAAGCTCTGCTTCAAGAGGCTCGTTCAGATAATCAAACCGGACGGGAGCGTTAGGGCCTTCATGGTGGACGATGAACTTAACATCTCCACGCCGAGGGAGATGAGACTTTTGGCCGAGAGGCACTTCAGAAAAGTTAAAATCTACGGAAACCTTCACGAGCTGAAGCCCAACGACAGGAGATACTGGCTGGTTGCCGTTAAGTAGCAAACTTTTTAAGCCCTGGCTCATTTCAGCGCACTGGTGGTGCCTATCGTCCACCGTAACACCAGTTTCCCGCTTTAAATCGGCGCTTTTCCGGGTTAAGTTAGTTTTTGAAAGGGCACCGCCAAGATTTTTAAGGCTCCCTTCTGAGGGTAGAACATCGTTTGAAAACCTAAAGGGTGATGTCCATGCTCCCGAAGAACTACGACCCGAACGAGATTGAGCCCAAGTGGCAGAAGTTCTGGCTCGATGAGAAAATCTACAAGTACGAGCTCGACGAGAAGAGGCCGAGCTACGCGATTGACACCCCGCCCCCGTTCACGAGCGGAACGCTCCACCTCGGTCACGTGCTCAGCCACACTTGGATTGACATCGTTGCGCGCTACAAGAGAATGACCGGCTACAACGTGCTCTTCCCGCAGGGCTTTGACAACCACGGCCTCCCGACCGAGCTGAAGGTCGAGAAGGAGTTCGGAATAAGCAAGGACCAGCCCGAGAAGTTCCTTCAGAAGTGCGTCGAGTGGACTTGGCAGGCCATCGAGGCCATGAGAAACCAGTTCATCAGGATAGGCTACTCGGCCGACTGGGACCTGGAGTATCACACGATGGACGACTGGTATAAAGCGGCCGTCCAGAAGTCTCTCCTCGAGTTCTACAGGAAGGGACTGCTTTACCAGGCCGAGCACCCCGTTTACTGGTGCCCGCGCTGTAGGACGAGCCTCGCCAAGGCCGAGGTCGGCTACGTCGAGGAGGAGGGCTACCTCTACTACATCAAGCTCCCGCTCGCTGACGGTTCCGGTTACGTCCCGATAGCGACGACGAGGCCCGAGCTCATGCCGGCCTGTGTGGCAGTTTTTGTTCATCCAGAGGACGAGCGCTACAAGGACGTCGTCGGCAAGAAGGTTAAACTGCCAATATTCGAGCGTGAGGTGCCTGTTCTGGCTGACGAGGACGTTGACCCGAGCTTTGGAACCGGGGCCGTCTACAACTGTACCTACGGTGACGAGCAGGATGTCGTCTGGCAGAAGCGCTACAACCTGCCGGTCATCATAGTCATCAACGAGGACGGAACCATGAACGAGAACGCCGGGCCTTACGCCGGCCTCAAGACGGAGGAAGCCAGGAAGAAGATTGCGGAGGACCTCGAGAGGATGGGTTTCCTATACAAGAAGGAGAAGATAAGGCACAGGGTTTTGAGACACACCGAGAGAAGCTCCTGTATGGCCCCGATTGAGCTGTTGCCCAAGAAGCAGTGGTTCATAAAGGTCAAGGACTTCACGGACGAGATAGTGAAGGTGGCTAAGGAAATAAACTGGTATCCCGAGGACATGTTCCTCCGCCTCAAGGACTGGGCCGAGAGCATGGACTGGGACTGGGTCATAAGCAGGCAGAGGGTCTTTGGAACGCCGATTCCCTTCTGGGTCTGCGAGAACGGTCACGTCGTCCCAGCGAGGGAGGAAAACCTTCCCGTTGACCCGCGCTTTGATAAACCACCTGTGGAGAAGTGCCCGGTCTGCGGCGCGGAGCTTAAACCGGTCACCGACGTCCTCGACTGCTGGGTTGACTCGAGCATAACCCCGCTGATAATAAGCAGGTGGCACGATGCGATTAAGGGCGACGAAGAGGCGAAGCGCTGGTTCGAGCACAACTTCCCGACCGCGCTCAGGCCCCAGGGAACCGACATCATAAGGACGTGGGCATTCTACACGATATTCAGGACCTACATGCTCACAGGAAAGAAGCCCTGGCGCGACGTCCTCATCAACGGAATGGTCGCCGGACCCGATGGAAGGAAGATGAGCAAGAGCTACGGCAACGTCGTTGCCCCTGATGAAGTCATTCCGAAGTACGGCGCCGACGCGCTCCGCCTCTGGACGGCCCTCGCCCCGCCCGGAGAGGACCACCCGTTCAAGTGGGAAACTGTAGACTACAACTTCAGGTTTTTGCAGAAGGTCTGGAACATCTACCGCTTCGCCGAGAGACACTTAGAGGACTTTGACCCGGCCAAAGCGCCAGAGGAGCTTGAACCGCTCGACCGCTGGATTCTCAGCAGGCTCCACAGGCTCATCAAGTTCGCCACCGAGGAGATGGAGCGCTACCGCTTCAACCTTCTGACGAGGGAGCTGATAACCTTCGTCTGGCACGAGGTGGCGGATGACTACATCGAGATGATTAAGTACCGCCTCTACGGCGACGACGAGGAGAGCAAGCTCAAGGCAAAAGCGGCGCTCTACGAGCTCCTCTACAACCTGATGCTCCTGATGGCGCCCTTCGTCCCTCACATCACCGAGGAGCTTTACCAGAACCTCTTCCGCGAGCGGATTGGCGCTAAAAGCGTCCACCTCCTCGAATGGCCGAAGTTCAGAGAGGAGAGAATCGACGAAGAGGCCGAGAAGCTCGGCGAGCTGGCGAGGGAAATAGTCGGCGCGATAAGGCGCTACAAGAACTCTCACGGCCTGGCTTTGAACGCCAAGCTCAAGCACGTGGCCATCTATGCAACAGACTCCTACGAGAAGCTCAAGGCCATCGAGAGGGACATAGCCGGAACGATGAACATCGAGAGACTCGAGGTCATCAAAGGCGAGCCAGAGCTTGAGGAGCGCATCATCGAGATAAAGCCCAACTTCAGAACCGTCGGTCCGCGCTACGGAAAGCTCGTTCCGAAGATTACCGCCTACCTCAAGGAGCACGCCGATGAGGTGGCGAAGGCGCTCAAGGAGACCGGAAAGGTCGAGTTCGAGGTCGACGGAGAAAAGGTTGAGCTGAGCAAGGACGACGTCGTCATCAGGAAGGCGGTGTTCAGCGAAGGGGAAGAGGTCGAGACTGCCGTTGTTGGGGACGCGGTTATAGTGTTCTTCTGAGTTAGATTTTTACGCCCTCCCCTCTATTCTTACCCGGTGTGGGCCTTGAACGAGGAGGAACTTAAGGCCAGAATCGAGGATATGGAGAAGCTTTTGGAGTTCATGAGGATGAGGTACGAGGAAATGAAGAGGGACAGGGAGATTCTAAAGAAGGCCATTGAGGAGCTTAGGAAGGAAAACGAAAAACTGAGGGGTGAGAGGGGTGGACGTTGAAGAGCTTAGGATGAAACTTCTGGAGCTTTCTAAGAAGGAGGCCTCGCTGAACTTCAAGATGTACGAGCTGTTTAACGAGAACATGACCCTCGCAATCAGACTTGCGGGCTACATAGCCGAGAACAGGATGCTCGGAGGCAACTGGAGTAACGAGGAGGCCGTTAAAGTCATGGACAAGTACCTCACGGCCGGAAGAAAAGAAGGGCATCGACCCAAAGAAGTCCATCAGTGAACTCCCGAGTCCTCAAAACCTTTAAAAACCCAGCCTCATAAACCCGCCGGGCTAAAATTCCGGGCGATGGCGTCCGCCCTAACTGCCCCGGAAAGGGGCTGATGACGCCTGTTCTCTCCACCCTGGGGAGGTGACGCCTTTGAACCCGGAAGATAGGATACTCATCGGTTTAGTCCAGGTTACAGTCGTGCTCCTGCTCTCACCACTCATGGTCGGAATCCTCAAGAAGATAGAGGCGCGCATAGAGTCGAGGAAGGGAATAAGCATCTTTCAGCCCTACTACGACCTCGCGAAGTTCTTCAGGAAGGAGACTCTGATTCCAGAGGGAGTCGGCCCGTTCTTCGTCATCGCGCCGTTCGTAGCCTTCGGTGCAATGCTGACGTTGCCCTGGATGCTTCCAATAGTCGGCAACTTCCCGAGCTGGCTGGCCCCGACGGTGGACTTCTTCGGCGGGACCTTCATATTCGGTCTAGCGGCAATGGCCTCGATTTTGGCCACCGAGAGAACGGGAAGCTACTACACCGGGATAGGGGCGACCCGTTCCGTGAACTTCGGGGCCTTCGCGGAGCCGGTTCTCATAATGGTCTTCTTCGGAGTGGCAATAATCACCGGAACAAACAACCCGTTTCTGATGAACCACAGGATAACGGCGGAAGGCTGGTACCTCAGCCCGACGCACATCCTCATCACGGCCGCTTTCTTCATGCTCCTGCTCTTCGATACGGGGAAGCTCCCAATCGAGTCCCACGGGAGCAACGAGCTCGGAATGCTCGACCAAGCGAAGGGCCTTGAATACACAGGCCCGCTCTACGCCCTCAACACCTGGGCGGGCTACATGAAGTCCTTCATCCTGATGGCGGTCTTCCTCAACGTCTTCGCGGTTCCATGGGGCCTCGCGACGAGCGCAAGTTTAGTTGAGATTGCCAGGGGAATCGCGACGCTCTTCCTCAAGATGCTAGGCCTCATACTGGCTTTTGTCGTCGTTGAGGAGACCCTGGCGAAGATAAGGCTCTTCCGCATCATCGACTATCTTTCCGCCAGCTTCCTCTTGGCGATAATGGGCGTCATCAGCTTCCTCCTCGGGGGTGGTGCGCCGTGATTAACGAAATCCTCAACCTGCTCGGCTCGGTGGTCCTCCTCACGGCCTTCTTCATGCTCACTGAGTCCTACATGCACTCGCTGATTGACGCGGTTGCGTTCCAGTCCGTCCTAATCGGCCTGATTATCGGAATTGTCGGCTGGGAGAAGGGAATCCCAGAGCTTGTAATCCTCGCGGGAATCACAGTGGCGTTCAGGGCACTCCTGATACCCTGGCTCCTCCAGAGGGACGTCAGGAAGGAGAGAATTTGGCGCGGAAGGGAGATTAAGACGACGCACCACGCGATAGTCCTCGGCCTCATCGTGGCGGTTCTGGCCTACTTCCTCTACCTGCCGATTTACAGGGCAATCTCCAAATGGAACGGGGTTATAGCCTTCGTCCTGCTCTTCCTCAGCATGCTCATCATAACCTCGAGGAGGAACGCTTTGGCCCAGATAGTCGGCTACCTCAGCGAGGAGAACGCGCTCCTATACCTTGCGGTGATGCTCTCGCCGATGCCCATGGTCCTTGAGTTCGGGATACTGCTCGACATGATAGCCTTCGTCCTGCTCGCGGTCGTCTTAGGTGCCGAGAAGCGCTACGGGCCATTGGAAGTCGAGGAGCTTGTGGGGTGATAGCATGGAGGCAGTGGTTTACCTGCTCGCGATACCGCTCATAGCGACGCTCCTTCCGCTCCTCTCGGAGAGGCTCGGCAGGGCAATCGTCCCAGGGCTGGCCTTCATAACGGCGTCAATAGCAACTGACATGCTCATCAGGGGCTACACCGTCTCGAGCCACTACTTCTACGCCGACTGGTACTCGATGGTTCTGGCGACTACGATAGCCTGGATTTACTTCTTCGCCTCCCTGGCTTCTCTCTACTACGTCGAGAGGGTCGAGAGGCCCTTCTACCCGCTCAGGCTCTACTGGAGCTTCCTCTCGCTCTTCGCGCTCTCGATGATTTTCACCGCAGTCGTCTCGAACCTCGGCTGGATGTGGATTGGCCTCGAGGCAACGACCGTCGTCAGCGCGGTGCTCATAATCACAGACGGCAAGAAGCGGAACGTCGAGGGGGCCTGGCGCTACATGATTATCGCCTCAGCGGGCCTTGGAATAGCCTTCCTCTCCGTGGTCATAACCTACAGCTTCGCGGGAACCCTCGACGTCAGGCACCTCGTTCTCTCGGAGAAAGCCGGCGCCGTTGTTGGACTGCTTGCCATAGTCGGCTTCGGAACAAAGGTCGGCCTCTTCCCGATGCACGGCTGGCTTCCAGATGCTCATGGAAGCGCCCCGTCGCCGGTAAGTGCAATGCTCTCGGGAACGCTCCTCCCAACGGCGCTCCTCGTTTACTATCGTCTCTTCAAGGCATCGACGGGCCTCGGAAAGGAGGCCGTCTACATAGCTTTAACCGTCGGAATCCTGACGGTCCTGGTGGCATCAATCCTAATGGCTTCGCAGAGGTTCGTCAAGAGGCTCTTGGCTTATTCGAGCATGGACATGATGGGCGTAGCTACCATAGGCATCGCGCTGAGCTACTACAGGCCGGGCCTGCTCAAGCTCGTATTCGTCCTCATCGCGGTTCACGCCTTCGCCAAGGGCGCCCTCTTCATCTCCGCCGGAAGTGCGGTGAGCAGGTACGGCCACGAGATTGGGGAAATCAACGGCCTGCTGAAGGACAGCCCGGCACTCGGCTACTCCTTCGGATTATCGGCCCTGGCGGTGACCGGTGCACCGCCTTTCGGAACCTTCCTCGCGGAGCTGTCGATACTCGGGGTGGCCCTCTCGATAAACCGCTGGTGGGCCCTCCTCATCGGAACGGGACTGCTCCTATCGTTCCTGGCCCTCAACTGGCACTCGGCCAAGATGCTCTTCGGCGAGGGGAAGGGAGCGGAGTTCCAGCGCGGTGAGGAGCTGATACCCCTGATAATGACGCTCGTAGCCCTTGGGGTAAGCCTCTACGTAGTCTACCTTGCACTCACCGGGGGTCTGGTAATATGATGGCTCTCTCGGCCGTTTTCAGGAGGAACGGGAACTACCTAACGGTCTGGCTCGACTACGACACGGGCGAGGCTCTCATAAGGAAGGAGGAGAGACTGCCGGACAGGAAGATTGCGCCCGCCCTGATTGGTGAGACCACGCCTTACATCAGAATCCCGGCGGGGAGCAACGCTGTTCCTTTAACCTTCGGTCCCGCCGCCGGTGGCTTGGGGCAGGCCGGGGCCTTCGAGATACTCACCTACGGCGAGAGGATAGTTTCGATAAGGCCCGTCTACGGCTACAAGAGGAGGGGAATCGAGGAAAGGCTGATAAACCGCCCGCTGGAGGAGACCATAGCAGTCCTTGAGAGGGCCGTCGGGAACTTCGCCTTAGCTTACACCTACGCCTTCCTGAGGGCTGTTGAGGCCAACCCCGACGAGGACGTCTGGGAGGTCAGGAAGGGCCTCCTCGAGATTGAGAGGCTCTACAACCACTTCAACGTCATCCACAAGCTCGCTGGAGATGCATCCCAGAAGGTCGCGACGATGCACTTCCACTGGCTCGAGGAAGAAACGCTCAGGGTCCTCAACAGGCTGACCGGCCACCGCTACGGCTTCGGCGCGAACGTTCCGGGTGGAGTTAGAATCCTCGACGGAAGGGCCGTTGAGAGGCTTGGGAAGCTCAAGGAGGAGTTCCGCGAGCTGAGGGAGGAGTTACTCGAGAGCAAGATATTCATCGACCGTCTCCACAACACCTGCCGGCTGAGCAGGGAGGACGTAATCGAGCTCGACGCCGTTGGGGTAGCGGCGAGGGGTTCTGGAGTCGGAAGGGACGTTCGGGCCTTCGACAGGTTCTACTCCTACAAACCGGTGACGTGCGAGGACGGGGACGCCCTTGCGAGGCTCATGGTTCGTATGGAGGAAATAGAGCGCTCCTTCGAGATTATTGAGGGGATTGACTTCAGGGCATTGAGTTCCGACCCAGAGGTTAGGGAAGGTCTCAATCTCGGACTGGCGGAGGCCCCGCACGGTGACGTTCTTACGCTCGTGGAGCTGAGGGACGGCAGAGTTTCATGGATTGGCCTCAGGGGAGCGTCGAGGATAAACTACGTGGCCTTCTGCAGGGGCATAACAGGAAACATCTTCACGGACTTCCCCTTCGGACTGCACAGCTTCGGCCTGAACTTCGCGGATGCAGACCTCTGGCAGGGGGGTGAGGAGTGATGTGGATTATCAGGGGACTCAGGAAGGGCGTTCTGACGAGCGAGTATCCAAAGAGGGTGAGCGAGGAGGAGCTTCCCTTCAGCTTCCCGCTCGAGGCTCCGGCGGAGTGCCCGTTCGGGGCCGTTGAAGATGGGAGACTTGACTACAGGAAGTGCATCAACTGCCGTCTCTGCAACGTCCCCTTCGGCCAGAAAACCGGACTGAGCGAGGTTAAAAATCCTCTCCCGTTCAGGAAGTCGCTCCACGTCTTCTTCCTCGACGTCGGAACCTGCCACGCCTGCAACAGGGAGGTTGCGCTCCTCCACAGCCCAAACTACGACGTCCACAGGCTCAAGATATTCTTCACGCCGACGCCGAAGCACGCGGACGTTCTTTTGGTTGCGGGCTGTCCAACCGACGGAATGATTCCGGTCCTGAAGGAGGCCTACGAACTGATGCCCGAACCCAAGCGGGTCTTGGTTCTGGGAGCCTGCGCCAACGGCGCACTGTGCGGCAGGAAGGTTGAAGACTTCGTTCCGGTTGACGGCTACGTTCCGGGCTGTCCACCCAGTCCCGTTCAGATTATAGAGGGCCTCCTCAAGGTTGCCGGGAGGGATGTCGAATGATTAACCCGTTCTACGCGATAACCATAGGCTTCATCGTCGCTTCCCTGCTCGCGATGATTTCGAAAAAGGCCAGCTACGCGCTCTCGGCCCTTCTCTCGGCCGGCCTGCTGGTTCTCGCCCTCGTCCGGCCGGAGGGAATAGACGACGTTTCCCGCTACTTCCTCGTGGTCTCTGGGGTAGTGTGGCTCGGGGCCTCGCTGTTCAGCCTGAGCTACGACGACCACTATCCGAAGTTGCTGGCGGGTTCGTTCGCGATGAGCATAGCAGGGATGCTCGTGATACTCCTTGCGAAGGGAGCGGTCGGCTTCCTCGCCGGCTGGGAGGTCATGACGATAGCGAGCTACTTCGGGATAACCGCGAGGGAGAACTCGAGGGGGGAAGCCTACAAGTTCCTCGCCTTTGGCGAGCTGAGCGCGCTCCTAATCTTAGCGGGCTTCGGCCTGCTCTCCGTTGAGACCGGCTCCACGGTGTTTTCAGCATGGAAGGGCTCTGAACTCTGGAGCCTTGCGTTCTTCCTGGCCGGCCTCGGCTTCGCGGTCAAGATGGCCATGTTCCCGTTCCACGTCTGGCTTCCGGATGCACACGGCAAGGCCCCGGCGAACCTCTCCTCGCTCCTGAGTGCGGTTCTGACGCTCATGGGAGTTTACGGCTTCGTCAGACTGCTCCTCATCGAGAGTCCGGCCACATGGGTGGGTTCGTTCTTCCTCCTGCTCGGTGGCTTAACGGCCATACTCGGAGCGGCCTACGCGGCCGGCACCGAGCACGTCAAGAAGTTGCCAGGTTACAGCACCGTCGAGAACGACGGCGTTCTGCTGGCACTCTTCGGCGGAACCATCGTAGCCCTGAACGCCGGCAACAAAACCCTCGCCTCGTTCGCGTTGCTGGCGCTTCTCTTCTACGCCTTCGCCCACAGCGTTGCAAAGGGCCTGCTCTTCCTGCTCGCGGGGAGGCTTGAGAACGGAACCGGACGCTTCCCGGAGGTCAGGGCCGGCAGGCTCACCACAGTCGGCGTCGTCGCGGGCTATGTCTCCGCTCTCAGCCTGGCCGGCGTCGCCCCGTTCCCGGGCTTCCTCGGTGAGTGGCTCGGCATTGAGACCCTCCTTCAGAGCTTCAAAATCCCCGATGTAAGGCTCAAGGTTTTGATGGTTCTGGTTGGTTCACTGGTTGCCCTGACCGCGGGTGTCGCCGGCGTTGCGATGAGCAAGATAATAACCCACGGAGTCCAGCGCGCCGGAGGAAGGAGGGAACTCTCTGCTGAGGACATCGCCTATGCCTTCATGGGAACGGTGCTCGTTGTTGTTGGCGTTCTTCCGCTTGCGGTCTTCAGGCTCTTTAACGGCGTCGTCGGTTCGCTCGCTGGAATTTCGGCCACCTCCTTTATCGGCGGAGCGCTCGGCATCAAAAACGGCTTCCTCATAGTTGCAAAGAACTTCGGGGGAATCTCACCGACATACTTGGCCGGTCTCGTAACGGTCTTCGGCGTCAGCGTCTACGTGATAGTCAGGCTGACGGTCTTCAAGAGGGTCAGGCGCGTTAGAGCGTGGAGCGGTGGGTTGAGCAACCCGGAGTACCCGCCGATAGCCCACTCCGCGATACTTCTCATAACCGAGGGCTGGCTCTACGGCACGAGGGAAGAGAACGGAAGGCTCTACTGGCGGGAGAGGGTTAACATCGCCTACGGAAAGCTCTCAAAGGCCTATCTGGAATTTTCAGAGTGGTTCAGACACGAGCTGATGCGGGGTTCGGACAGCGTCTACGTTGCCTACATCCTAATCGCTCTGATTGCGGGTCTGATTTACCTTCTCTACCTCCTTTGATTTTAAATTTTGGCTTGCTACCTCAGGCTAATCTCAAAGAGCGTTGCATCGTGTTCTTTGATAATCTTAACGTCAACATTACCAAACTTCTTTTTCATTTCCTCAAGGACTTCCTGAATCATGTCATCCTCAAGCAGGTCTTCGTTTTCTATGAAGAGAGTCTTCCCGGTGTACCAGACCTTGTAAACGAAGTCGTAGCCCGTGAACATCTTGTTGTCGCCCTCACCGAAGACAACGTTCCCGTTTTCCCGGATTATATCGAGAATCGCCTGCTCCGGACAGTGGGCCTTCTTAAACTTGGAGTATATCCTTGGAATCACGTCGCAGGGTGAACCCCCCATAACCTGCTGGGTTCCAATGTTGTAGTTCCGGAAGATTATAAGGGCGCTTACTCCCATGGTAACCCCCAAAGTAAGAATGAGAGGTAGGGTTTAAATGTCCTGCGGTCTGCCTCTCAGCAGTTGTAACAAAGCAGTGCTGCCCTTTTGAGCAGAACGACACGGTAGAGCTTCCCCCCTATTATACGGGGCATCGAGAGCTTGTTCAGGCGGTGAATCCTCTTTTCATCGAGTGCAACAAGGTCAAGCTCCCTGAGAACCTTTACGAAGTCCTCCCACCTTATCTTGAGCCACTTTGAGTATTCGTCGAAAAGCTCCTTCTCGACGACGCGGAAGTCCTTTCCGTCGATTCTGTATCTAACTACCCTTCTGGGAAGCTCTTTTCTGAGGCGCCAGCGTGCGTGGAGCGGTTCCTGAACCTCGTAAACGGCCCGGTCCATGGGCTTGCCCTCAACCATCATCTTGAGGAGCACGGCGAGTATTCTGTTTATTCTATCGGGAACGCCGATGACGTCACCCCTGAGAACTATCTTTCTCCGTCTGACCCTTATTCCTGCCCCTTCAAGCTCCTCGCCTATCCTCGGCGTCAGCTTTTTGTTACCCCCTGTATCGACGATTCCGCCGATTACAAAGGCCTTAACACTGAAATCCTCCTCTCTGAGAACCTCATCCGCCCAGGGGTCAAGGAGAACGACCTCGTCTATTCCTTTCTCCCTCAGAAACTCGGCCGTTGGCCCGTCATAAGCGGTAATCCTGTCAAGGGGGCCGTGAAACATCTCTCGGAACTCCTCGTTTGCCCACGTTACTGCCAGCTCCCTGCCGGTGAAGTAGTCGCGCAGAAGTCCGTAGCTCTGGTTAATCTGGAGGCAGACCTTGCCCTTCTCCTTTTGGGTGTGCTTGTCCCAGAGCTGGAGGTCGATTATGAAGCAGGGCCACTCCGGAAGTTTTGAGCGGAGCTCCTCCGGGGAGAGAACCATTTCAAACTTATCCGCCATGCAGAGGGGGGCGTATGCGTAGTGAGAGCCCTCAACGCGGTTCCCGTTCAGGTCCCACGCAACTGCCGTCTTCTGGGGAACGCGGAAGATTGCGCCCTTGCCGTGAACTATCTCAATCGCAATGTCCTGGAGCTTGTTTTTGGATTTCCTAAAGCGCTTCGAGAGCGTTCCTATGCTGTCTATGTCCTTCTCCCTCAGTGCTTCCCTGAGAACGTCCGCAAGGGTCTTCATGGCCATCGCTTGAGGCTTGGAGGGAGGTTTAAAAATCTACCGGCCGAAAGGTTTTTAAGCCTGCCCAGTCTCCCTAAAAACGGACGCGCCCGGGTGGTGTAGCCCGGTCAAACATGCGGGCCTTTCGAGCCCGCGCCCCGGGTTCAAATCCCGGCCCGGGCACCATTGAAACTTTGCTGGGCAAAGTTTCATCAAAGTTCGTGATTCTCTTTTGAAGAGCAGTTTTTGAGTGAATTTCCTATTGGGTTGCTCGTTGGGGGATGAATTCCTTTAAAAGCGCCTTTTAAATGTGTTCAAGCTTTTAGGCACTCCTTCGAAGCGCGGGTAAATAGAACCCTCTTGAAAAAGCCTTAGTCCAGTGAATTCAAACTCTCAACGGCGGGCTTGATTTCGAAATCCCATTGCAGAGGAGCCTATAAGAATCACAAACTTTGAGAACCAGCGGAAAGTTTTTTTGACGTGAAGATTGTGTTCGTGTTGAACTCCATTTACGGTGAACCGTCATGCTCGCCGTTAAAGTCCCCAAGAGAGAGGCCGAGAAAGTGCGGAAAAAGCTCATCGAGCTCGGCGTTCTGGCGAAGGGATACGCCGTCAGGCGGGAAGGTGAGTTCGTTCTGTTTCCCGTGACGGAGGAAGTTGAGGGCTTCGAGCTGGTTGAGGCCGAGTTTGAAAGGCTTGAGCGAAGACCCCACAGCTACCGCGAGGTCGTTGAGGTTCCCGAGGAAGTTAGACCGCTCCTTCCAAGCTCCTTCGACATAATCGGGGACATCGCGATAATCGAACTCCCCGAGGGGCTGATGCCCTACGGAAGGGCAATCGGCGAGGCAATCCTTAGGGTCCACAGGCACATAGGGGCCGTCTTCGCCAAGGGGAGTAAGGTTGAGGGCGAATACCGCGTCAGGGAGCTAATCCATCTCGCTGGGGAGAAAAGAACGGAAACCCTCCACCGTGAGAACGGGATAAGGCTCAAGCTCGACATTGCTAAAGTCTACTTCTCACCCCGCCTTGCCACTGAAAGAATGAGAATTTTCAGAAAGGCGATGCCCGGAGAAATTGTCTTCGACATGTTCGCCGGGGTTGGACCCTACTCAATCCTCCTCGCGAGGAAGGCGAAGCTCGTCTTTGCCTGTGACCTGAACCCTTGGGCGGTTCGCTACCTTGAGGAGAACATCAGGCTGAACAAAGCGTACAACGTCGTGCCAATCCTCGGGGACGTGAGAAAAGTTGCCGGAAAGCTCAGGGCCGACCGCGTGATAATGAACCTGCCCAAGTTCGCGGACCGCTTTCTGAGGGAAGCGATGCTGAGCGTTAGGAACAGGGGCGTAATCCACTACTACGGCTTCGGCCCGGAGGAAGACCTCTATTCTGAGCACGAGGCGAAGATTAAAGCGATTGCGCGCGAGCTGGGCTTCTCGGTCGAGTTCCTTGAGCGGAGGAAAGTCCGCCCCTACGCACCGAGGCAGTTCAACATCGCGATTGACTTCCGGGTTCTGAAGTGATGTTTTGCGTGGAGAACAAAGTTTTTAAAAAGAATGTTTTATACATAAAACATGATTGAACGCGAGACGTGGGAAGAGGTAATAGCGGACTACCTTGAGCTCAGGGTCGATTACGTTCCCCGGCATGTTGAGGTCAAACTCCCCAGGTCGAGGGCCCTAACAATCGTTGGACCGAGGAGAGCGGGAAAGACTTACTTCCTCTTTCAGCTGTGGGACGAACTCGACGATGAGAGGCGGAAAAGCCTGTACGTGAACTTCGAGGACCCCCGGCTGATTGGGGCGACTTCAAACGACCTCATGGAGATGCTCAGGGTCTATTACTCCCTCGTCGAACTCCCGAGAAACGAAAAGCTAACCTTCCTGCTTGACGAGGTTCAGGCGGTTGAGGGATGGGAGCGCTTCGTCCGCTACCTCCTGGACGGGGGGCACAGGGTTATCTTGACCGGCTCATCTTCAAAGCTCCTGTCGAGGGAGATAGCGACCGTCCTGAGGGGAAGGGCTGTAACGCTGAATCTCTATCCCTTTTCCCTCCACGAGGCGCTGAAGCTTAAAATCGGAAACGAACTGCCGAGCCTTGAGGTAAGGGGGAAGGTCCTCGGCGTTTTAAGGGAGTGCCTTGAGTGGGGCTTGTATCCGGAAGTCGTTCTTCAGCCAGAGCTCAGGAGAGAGCTCCTCAAGGAGATTTTCGACGTGACGATTTACCGGGATATTGTGGAGCGGTGGCGCGTGGACAACATCAAGGCCCTCCGCTTCCTCTTCAGGCTTCTCGCAAGGTCGAGCCACACCTCGGTAACGAAGCTCCACTCCACGATGAAAAGCCTCGGGATAGCGGTTGGAAAGCCGACGCTCGCCAACTACATTGAGTACCTCAACGATGCCCTCGTCCTTTTCCCGCTCAGGGCTCACATCAAGTCCGAGAAGAAAAGGGAACTCCTCGGTTTCAAGCCGTACTTCGTGGACAACGGCCTTCTTGGCGTTTTGGGAGTTACTGACCGGGGCAGGCTCTTTGAGAACCTCGTCTTCACGGAGCTCCTCAAGGCCGGCCTTGAACCCAACGAGGATGTGTTCTTCTACGTCACCGAATCCAAACGAGAGGTTGATTTCATAATTCCCGGGGAGGAGCTAATCCAAGTTACGTGGAGGCTTTCCCAAGATAACGAGGGCAGGGAGCTCTCGCCTCTAATCGAGGCCTCAGCTGAGACAGGAATTGAAAGACTAACCGTTGTCACGTGGGAGGACAGAAAAATTCTCGAAATCGGGGGAAAGACAGTTCAGGTAGTCCCACTCGATAAATGGGTGAAAGAGAAAAGGGCTACTTCCCCGCTATCTTGACGTTCTCGAACCTTATGAAGGGCGTTATCATGGTGTTCATGAAGGGGATGACAGTCTGCTCCCGGCTTACTTCGCTCGCCCCTTTGAGAAGCTCGTAAACGTTTCCGGCAATGAGGAAGACGCTCGAACCAACCACTTCACCGTCCTCGATAAGGAACGCTGGGTTCGCCGTTACGGCGAAGTTTCCGTTGTCCGGGTTGCTGGAGTGTGCGCCCTGGAAGCCATCAACGAAGTAGCCGTGCTCGATTTCCGAAATCATGTCCTCAAGGGAGCGCTTGCCCTTCTCTATGACGACGTTGTGGAAGCCTATGTTTATTCCCCCGCTCCTTAAGTCCCTCTTCCCGTTTCCGGTGCTCTCGGTTCCGTAAACCTTCGCCCAGTAGTTGTCCCAGACGAATCCCCTGAATGTTCCGTTTTCGATTAGGACGTT
Source organism: Thermococcus sp. (assembly GCF_027066465.1). Lineage (GTDB taxonomy): Archaea > Methanobacteriota_B > Thermococci > Thermococcales > Thermococcaceae > Thermococcus. The sequence continues at coordinate 4,333 of NZ_JAMONU010000210.1, read as the reverse complement.
CTTCCTCGTCGGAACGCCCTCGCCGTCCGCTATCACAGGTTCAAGCGACAGCTCGTGGAAGGGGTCGTCGTAGAGCGTTATCACGTTGCTCGCAATATTCTCGCCCACCTTGCCAGCCAGAGGCGTTGTTTCCTTGACCAAGCGCTCACCGCTGAAGGCCGGGAGGAGCGCGTAGCTGAAGAGGCCGGCAATTGCCCATGGACCGAGGATTATCGGAACTTCCTCGTTACTGCTCGGCTTGACGGTGTAGGCCCACTTGACCTTCTGGACGGCCTTCTCAACGACCCCTTCAACGTCGAGGTTCAAATTCCTCTTCGCGTCGAAGTCGAAGATGCCCGGCGTTACGACACTTTCTTTCCTGCCGACCAGCTCAATGAAGAAGAACGCCGCGCCGCCCTCTTGGAAGACGTCTATTCCGTGGGAGTTCACTATCTGCCTCTCTTCCCAGCTGACGCCCCCTTCCCCGCCGGCAACGACCACGTGTTCGTCCTTCTCGCGGGCGAGCTTAATCGCTTTGACGAGCATCTCAACGAGAACGTCTGGAGAGGCATCCTTCAGCTCGTAGTTGGGCTTAGGGGCTTCCCTGTATTTCCCCGGCTCCGGTAGGGAGACCCACTTCTCATCCCTGCTGTTGAGCTTCGCCATCTTAGCGGCCTGCTCTATCGCCGCCCTAACGCGCTTCTCCTCGTCGCTGTCCACTATGGCCAGGCCAAGGCGCTTGTCCTTAATTCCGCGGATTATCGTTACCGCCCCGCTCCTCGTAGAGGCCATTGAAATCTCGTTCAGCTCGACGTTCGCGCTGACCTCCCTCGTGCGGTAAACGGCAATCTCAACCTCATCAAAGAGCTTCTCAGCGTAGCGTATGAGGTTCTCCATCTTTAACCCTCCGCTTCAATTTTGCCGGATTCAACTCCCAATTCCTTTAGGCGTCTCATAATCTCCCCGAGGAGGACTTCACGGGCACGCCATATTTCGATTCCCACGATGTTACCGCTTTCATCGTAATCCACGAGGATATCTTCGTCAATCTCAACGGTCTCAGCCACCTTTGAGGGGGAGACTTCGATGTAGAGGATATCCCCCTGCGGGTCGTAGCGAACCTTCATACTCTCACCCACCTGCCCTTTCTTAGGCGGTTTTCTATTTGAGCCTTTCTCGATGCCTTGTAGACGGTCACTACTTCTATGCCTCCAAGTCGGGCATCGTAAATCACGACCAGAGCTTTACCATTGCCCTTCACCGCAACGAAGTGTCCCGTGAGCGTGTCTATTGCCTTGATGTCCGGGTCTTCAAGTGCTTCAACGACTTTCTCTGGCTTGATGTTCCTCTTTTTCATTGACTCAACGGCGTGCCCGGTGAAGTGAACTTCAGCCAATCAGTATTCCCCCGTCGAAGCGCATGTGCGGGCCACCCGAGCTTACGAAGGCCACCTGTCCCTTGCCGCAGAAGCCGACCTCAAGGCCGAAGTCCTTGCCGACGGCGCTTATCTTCTTGAGGGCCTCTATCGCGACACCGGTAATCGAGGTGTCCCTTATCGGCTCGGCTATCTCGCCGTTTCTAATCACGTAGCCCTCCTGGATTCCGACCTGGAAGGCGCTGTTGAGCTGGGCCTGCCCGCCGCGGAAGTCGACGACGTAGTAGCCGAATTTGATGTCTTCAATTAACTCTTCGAATGAGTGGTCGCCCGGCTCGAAGACGGTGTTGCGCATCCTGATTATCGGCGGGTAGCGGTAGCTCTCGGCCCTCGCGTGGCCGTTGGGTTCCATGCCCCACTTGTGGGCGTATTCGCGGTTGAGCATCAGCTCCTTCAGGATTCCGTTCTCGATGATGTGAATGTCCTTGACAGGAACACCCTCATCGTCGTACTTGTCGTTTCCGAAGCCGCCCTCAACGTAGCGCTCGCTCATCGTGACGTACTCCGGTGCAATCTGCTTGCCTATGAGGTCCTTGAAGGGCGAGTTTATGGTAAGGTCCGCCTCGGCGAGGTGCCCCAAAGCCTCGTGCGCTATTATGCCAACGACTATCGGACCGGCAACTATCGGCCATTCGCCGCGCTTTGGAGCTACACCTTTCAGCTGGCTGTGCATCTTCCTGAGAAGCCTCTCCTTAACCTTTTCGTTCGGTTCTATTTCGGTCATCAGCTCCCAGCCGTAGTCAACCGCTCCAATGCTGTCCCTCGCCATCGCAAGCTTTCCGCCGGCCTTTCCGGTAACGTAGGCCCCCTGGTAGAGGTAGTTGTAGTCCCACTCTATCCTCGTTCCCTCGTTGGTGAGGAGTATCTTCTTCCCCCCGCCGTCCTCGTAGCGAATCTGAACGCTCTTAACTGCCTTGTCCTCCTTGAGGAGCCTCTCAAGCTCCCTGAGATGGGAAACCTTCTCCTCGATGTCCACTTCCCTCGGCTTGATGCGCATCTTGCTCTTCACGAAGTCCTCGACGGGCTTTATCTCGGCCAGCTGGATTTTCTCCTTCTTCGTCTGAGCGGCCGCTTTGGCGAGCTTGTATGCCTCTTCAATTTTCTTCTCGAGGTTCTGAAGCTCGCTCGTCGAGGCGAATCCCCAGGCACCATCCGCCAGAACCCTTATGGCAACGCCTCTGTGAATCTTCCCCGTGAAGCTCGTGAAGACGCCGTCTTTGAGGCCGAGCGTGGTCTTCCTGAGGTCCTCGTAGCGCAGCTCGATGTACTCGGCCTTCAGGTTATCTTCAGCCCACTTAAGGGCCCTTTCAAGTGTCTCCATGTCCACCACCGTTGACGTTTGTCCAATCCATTGTGGGATGGACAACTATAAAAGCCTTTTGAGCCTTTCGATTTTTATCGAAAGGAAAACCTTTTTCAACTGCCCGCGAATTTTAGCGGGGTGAGAGCATGAAGGCCGAAATAAAGAACCTCATAGACAGGGGCACCTACAGGAAGCTCCCGCTCTTTGAAGGAGAGCTCCCTGAAGGCTCGTACGCCCAGATAGTCGAGGTCAAGCCGGGCCAGACGGTTAAGAAGCACTACCACCTTCACCAGTACGAGCTGTTCTACATAATGAGCGGTGAAGCTAAGCTCGGCATCGGTGAGACCGAGTACCTCGCGAAGCCGGGCGACATCTTCCTCGTCAAGCCGAAGACCGTTCACTGGGTAATCAACGAAAAGGACGAGCCCTTCAGGCTCTTCGTGGTGAAGCTCAACTACAAAGGCGACGACTCGGTGTGGCTGGAGGAGTGAACATGGGTGAAAAAATAATCGGAATCCTCGGTGGAATGGGTCCGCTCGCGACCGCGGAGCTTTTCAGAAGGATAGTTGAGAAAACCCCGGCTAAAAAGGACCAGGAGCATCCGCGCATCATCATATACAACAACCCGAAAATCCCCGATAGAACCGCCTACATCCTCGGCAGGGGCGAGGACCCGAGGCCCGAGCTGATAGACAGCGCGAAGAAGCTTGAGAGCTGGGGCGCTGATTTTATCATAATGCCCTGCAACACGGCTCACTTCTTCGCCGAGGACATCCAAAAAGCTGTGAAGATTCCGCTCGTCAACATGGTCGAGGAGACCGCGGAACGCGTGAAGGAGATGGGCCTCGGGAAGGTGGGCCTTCTCGCAACTGACGGAACGATAAAGGGCCTCGTTTACCACCGCGCGCTCCTTAGGAGGGGAATAGCCATCGCAACGCCGGACAGGACAGGGCAGGAGCTTGTAATGGAGGGGATATACAAGGGAGTCAAGGCCGGAGACGTTGCCTACGGGCGGGAACTCCTCCTGCGGGTCGCGAAGAAGCTCGAAAAAAGAGTTGAGGGAATAATAGCCGGCTGTACCGAGGTCAGCGTCGCGCTCAAGCCGGACGACCTGAGCGTCCCCCTGATTGACCCGATGGACGTCATAGCCGAGAAATCAGTAAAGCTTGCCCTCGGACTTGAGGAGCTCAGAGTTTGATGACCATTCCGGCGTGGAGCTTGTGGAAGCGCTCGCCGTAGGCCTCAAGGAACTCTGCTTCCGCCCTCAGACCGGTGCAGTGCCCGGTGTAGACCTCTCCAACGTTGAGCCTCTGAAACTCTTCGACGGTCTTCCTTATTCTTTCCTCGCCCGCTTCAATCAGGTGAAAGCCCCCGATGACCGCCTTAACGCTCTCCTCCCCCGTCAGCCGTATTGCGTGCTTCACTATGCTCACGATTCCCGCGTGACTGCAACCGCTCACAACAACGAGGCCCTCCGGCGTTTTGGCAACGAGGCTCATGTCGTCCCTCAGCTCGTCCCTCACGACCTTTCCGTTCTCGATGGTGTAAACCTCAAGCTCGGCCCTCTCGAAGTCCTCCTTCTCTGCTATCTCGCCGGTTGAGAGGACGTTCTTCGT
>NZ_JAMONU010000209.1 GCF_027066465.1 Thermococcus sp. | reverse complement strand
CATCATAGACTCCGGGATACACCTGCTCCTCATAAGCCTCGGCTACAGGATAGAGCTGAACCAGATTCCGACCGCACCGATTTACACCGGCTACGAGACGCTGAAGAGCCCGATGGTCGGCCCGCTTCCACAGGCCTTAGTGCTTACGAGCATAGTCATCGGCGTCTGTGTGCTCTCGCTCGCTGTCGCTTTGACGATAAACGCCTACCGCCACTACGGAACCCTTGACGTGAGAGCTTTAAGGAGGTTGAGGGGATGAACGGGCACGAGATACTTCCGTACCTCATAATCATCCCTCTGCTCGGAGCGTTCTCGATGCCGATAGTGAACGTCATCGGCAGGAAGGCGAGGGAAGCGTGGGCCGTCATAATCAGCGGCGCGACCCTAGCGGTGGGCTCGGCGCTCTTCTACTACGTCTGGGAGAACAAGAGCATCATCGTCTACACCCTCGGAGCCAAGAGCCCGCTCGGCCAGGGCGTCAACTTCCCGATAAGAATAGTCTGGGAGGTCGACCTCTTCGGCGCGATAATGGTTCTAATGGTAACGCTCGTCAGCTTCCTCGCGGTGGTCTACTCCATCGGCTACATGAAGCACGACACCGGCCTCGACAAGTACTACACCCTCATCATAATCCTCGAGCTCGGAATGCTGGGCATAGCGATAACCGGCGACCTCTTCAACTTCTACGTCTTCCTCGAGATAATGAGTATAGCAAGCTACGCGCTGGTGGCCTTTAGGAACGACACCTGGGAGGGCATTGAAGCCGGCATCAAGTACATGTTCGTCGGCTCGATAGCCAGCTCACTCGTCCTGCTCGGCATAGCGCTGCTCTACGGCCAGTACGGAACGCTGACGATGAGCTATCTGGCAGTTAAGCTCGCCCAGAACCCGACCGTGGTTGGAAAGGTCGCGCTGGCGCTCTTCATAGCGGGACTCCTCTTCAAGAGCGGTGCTTCTCCGGTTCACATGTGGCTGGCAGACGCACACCCGGCCGCGCCGAGCTCGATAAGCGCGATGCTTTCGGGTCTCGTCATAAAGATAGGCGGAATCTACGCTTTAACCAGGATACTCTTCAGCATCTACGGACACAGCGTCAGCATGAAGACCGTCGGCTGGGTCATCATAATCTTCGCCTGCATAACCCTCATAGTCGGCAACGCGATGGCGGTAATCCAGAACGACATGAAGCGTCTCTTAGCTTACTCCTCGGTCGGCCAGATAGGTTACATTCTGCTGGGCCTCGGAATCGGCTTAGCCGCTTATGGAAGCCAGACCGGCGAGATAGCGATGGCGGGAGCGATTTACCACACCTTCAACCACGCACTCATGAAGGCCCTCCTCTTCCTGATTGCTGGCGTTGTGATTCACCAGCTCGGCACGAGGGACCTCAACGAGCTGAGCGGCTTAGCTAAGACCATGCCGAAGACAACCTTCGCATTCCTCATCGGAGCGGCCGCGATAATAGGGATGCCTCCGCTCAACGGATTCGCGAGCAAGTGGCTCATCTACGAGAGTTCAGCGATATTCAACCCTATACTCGGTGCGATAGCGATAATCGGAACGGCATTCTGTACGGCAGCATACGTCAAGGTGCTCTACACATTCTTCGGCAGGCCGAACGAGAGGGTCCTGAAGGCCAGAGACCCCGAGGGAAGCATGCTCTGGCCGATAATAATCCTCACGGCCGCGATAATCATCATGGGACTCTTCCCCTGGCAGATAAGCGATAAGGTCATGATTCCGGCAGTTAAATCCCTTGAGAACCAGCTGGCCTACATAAGCGCGGTCCTGGGAGGTGCGTGAAGATGTTCGGCTACTGGGATGCCCTCTACTTCGTCCTCGTTTTCATCGTCGGGCTCATCTTGGCTTACCTCCTCGACCAGTGGGCAAAGAAGAAGGGAATGGGAACGAAGGAAGCTGGCGACGGAACCAAGATATTCATCAGCGGTGAGGACCCAGATAAGGTTATTCCGGGCTTCGAGCACCTAGAGGGTTACTACACCGGCAAAAACGTCATGTGGGGCCTCAAATACGCTCTCAAGCGCTTCTTCACCGTCCTCAAGGCCGACCACACCGGACTGCTGACAGACTACGTGAGCTACCTCGTCATCGTTACGGCCTTCGTGATGGGAGTGCTGTTGATATGGGGGTGAAGAAAGGTGATGCTCATGCGCGGGTTTGAACGAGAGAAGAGAAACCCAATCACGATTGGAGCGCTTGGGGAGACCCCAAAACTTCCGCGAGCGCTTGCGAAGGCAAGGGCTCATAGGGGGTGATTGAGAGTGAGCATCAAAGTTCCCGCTAACGGCGGTTCAAACTCATCGGAGCGCGAGAGACTTGAGAGGAGAATCGCCCAGCTGTGCCGCTACATCGGAAAATCCCCCTGGGTCTTCCACGTGAACACCGGCTCGTGCAACGGTTGCGACATCGAAATAATAGCCGCTCTAACGCCACGCTACGACGCGGAGCGCTTTGGAGTCAAGCTCGTCGGCAGTCCGAGACATGCGGACATACTCCTCGTAACAGGGCCCGTAACAAACCAAAGCCTTGAGAGGGTCAAGCTCGTCTATGAGCAGACCCCAGAGCCGAAGATAGTCATAGCCGTCGGCTCGTGCCCAACGGGCGGAAGCGTGTTCTACGAGAGCCCCTTCACCAACGCACCGCTGAGCAACGTGATTCCGGTGGATGTTTACGTCCCGGGCTGTCCGCCGAGACCGGAGGCAATACTTCACGGCGTCGTTCTCGCGCTTGAGAAGCTGGCCAAGATGCTGAAGGGTGAGGTTCCGGGGGTGAAAGAATGAGCGAGGTTAACGATAACGCTAACGTTGAGAAAGCTCAGGAAGAGGTTAAAGAACCAACCAAAGCTCAAAGAGTCGCCAAAGCGATAGCGGAGCGCTTTCCAAACGCCCAGGTTGAGGTCAAGACCAACAAGTGGGGGCGCGAGAGGGTTTGGGTGAGAATCGACAGGGAAAGCTACCGCGAGCTGATGAGGCTCATAAAAACGCTTGACGGCGAGGCCCACTACTCGATAGGAATCGAGCAGGACTGGGGGAACGAACTGGGCTTCCTCAGTCACCTCGTGATTTACTACGACGACGCACCGGCGGTATCGCTCATAGTTGACGTCCACTGCCCCAAGGACGACCCAACGCTTCCCGACATCAGCGAGGTCTTTCCGATAGCCCTCCAGTTCGAGAGGGAAGGAATGGAGATGGTCGGAATAGACTTTGAAAATGCACCGGACAAGAGGAGGCTCTTCCTGCCGGACGACTTCCCCGAAGGCATCTATCCACTCCGCCTCGACGACAAGGGCGTTCCCGAGGAGATGGTGCACAACGCGGGCCACCCCTATTACCTCAAGGGAGGTGCTAAGAAATGATGCCCGCTGTTGAGGTTCGCGCTCATTCGCCGTCAGGCATCGTGAAAGGAGCGAACAAACCCAGGGAGAGCATTAAGAGACCTCCACTGGTAGAGGAGCGGGTTTGTGAGTTGAAGGCTTTCCGCGAGCGCTTTGCGAAGCAAAGGGCTCTGGGAGGTGCTAAGAAATGACTAAGGTCGAATACTGGGTCAAGATACCCTTCGGTCCGATTCACCCCGGTCTGGAGGAGCCCGAGAAGTTCATACTCACCCTCGACGGCGAGAGGATAGTTGACGTTGACGTCAAGCTCGGTTACAACCTGCGCGGAATCCAGTGGATAGCCCTCAGGAGGAACTACGTCCAGATAATGTACTTAGCCGAGAGGATGTGCGGGATATGCAGTTTCTCCCACAACCACACCTACACGAGGGCCGTTGAAGAAGCGGCCGGAATAGAGGTGCCCGAAAGGGCTGAATACATCCGCGTAATCGTCGGCGAACTCGAGAGGATTCACAGTCATTTGCTCAACCTCGGCGTTCTGGCTCACGACATAGGCTACGATACAGTGCTCCACCTCACCTGGCTCGCCCGTGAGAAGGTCATGGACACGCTTGAGGCGGTTGCCGGAAACCGCGTCAACTACTCGATGGTAACCATAGGCGGCGTCAGGAGGGACATAGACGAGAAGAGGAGGCGGATAATCCTCGATATGATAAAGTACTACAAGGAGGTCTTCCCGCAGATTGAAGACATCTTCCTCCACGACCCGACGATAGAGGCCCGTTTCAGGGACACGGCGATAATAAGCAAGCGCGTGGCGCTGGAACAGGGGGCGGTCGGTCCAACAGGAAGGGGAAGCGGAATCCGCGACGACGCGCGCTGGAGCGAGAGGCTCGGCGTTTATCCGGATTTGGGAATAAAGCCCGTCATGCCCCAGGACATAACTGGGGAGAGGCCGAGAGGCGATGTATTCGACAGGATGGCGGTAAGGGTTGGCGAGCTGTGGCAGAGTTTGGAGCTTATCGAGCACGCCCTCGACGGGATGCCCGACGGAAAAATCAAGCTGTTCCCGAAGGACAACGTTCTCGTCGCCAAGTTAAAGCTTCTCGTCGATGGAGAGGGAATCGGAAGGTACGAGGCCCCGAGGGGAGAGCTTGTTCACTACGTCCGCGGAAAGAAGGGAAGCGACAAGCCCCTCCGCTGGAAGCCGAGGGAGCCGACGTTCCCGAACCTGTTCGCGGTCGCTGAGGGCGTCAAGGGAGACCAGGTGGCGGACTTCGTGGTGGCGGTTGCCTCGATAGACCCGTGCCTGAGCTGTACCGACAGGGTGGCAGTAATCGAGAACGGAAAGAGGAGGGTTTTAACTGAAAGGGACCTCCTGAAGGCCTCGATAAAGAAGACGCGCGAGATTAATCCGGAAATAAAGGGAGACCCGACCCCCGTAGGGTTCGGCTGTTCGAGGTGATGCTCATGAACGTGGTGGGAAGCATAGTTTACCCGATTGCCGGCCTGCTCGGGCTTTACGGCTTCGTCTCACTGGCCTCGCTTCTCTGGGAGGGAATAGACAGGAAACTGGTTGCGAGAATGCAGAGGCGCGTTGGACCGCCGCTGATACAGCCCTTCTACGACTTCCTTAAACTGCTCAGCAAGGAAACGATAGTCCCGAACACGGCAAACTACATGTTCAGAGCGGCCCCGGTC
>NZ_JAMONU010000208.1 GCF_027066465.1 Thermococcus sp. | reverse complement strand
TTGGGTGAGATGTGGAAGTAGTTTATTGCTATCCAGAGCAGGAGGAAGGTCTCTATGACGCCCATGCTTCCGATGATTGTTGACACCGTCAGGATTTCGCGGATGTTCCACTTTTCGGGCCAGCGGTTGATTTTGACGTTGTCGTAGGCGATGGTGATTATCGGCAGGTCGTTGAGCAAAGCTAGGAGGATTATCATCACGGCGGTCACTGGATAGAAGTTGTACGCGAGTATGCTGAGCGTTATGAAGAACAGCACGCGAATCGTTTCCGTGATGCGGTAGACAACGTAACTGTACATCCTCTGGAATATCTTCCTCGCCTCGACGATGGCGTTCTTGATAACGCTTATTCCCGCCGCCAGTAGAACTATGTCGGCCGCTGCTCTAGCCGCGTCAGTTGCCCCCGAGACGGCGATTCCAACGTCCGCCTGCTTCAGTGCCGGGGCATCGTTGACTCCATCTCCCGTCATCGCGACCTTGTGGCCGGCCTCCTGGAGGGCCTTGACTATCTTGAACTTGTGCTCCGGATAGACCTGCGCGAAGCCATCGGCCTTCTCACAGAGCTCCACGAGTTCGTGTCCCTTGGCCCTGTCGAGTTCGTCGGCCGTGTATATTCTGGTTCCGATACCGAGAATCTTGGCTATCTGCTTTGCAATCGCTATGTGGTCGCCGGTAATCATCTTGACGCGGATTCCGTTCCTCTTGAGGAACTTGATGGTCTCGGCGGAGTCGTCGCGCGGCGGGTCGAACAGCGGTATCAGTCCGACGAACTTCCAGCCGTCGCCGAAGTCAACGGCGACACCGAGCGTCCTGTAGCCCTTCTTTGCAAGCTCCTCGACCTTCTCCATGACCTCCCTGGTGAGCTTCTCGTCGGCGTTGGCCATCTGGAGTATGACCTGCGGGGCGCCTTTGGCCGTCCTGAAGCGCTTTCCGCCCTCGCACTCGACCTCCGCCTCGGTGTGCTTTATGACCGGGTCGAAGGGGACGAACTTTATCTGCCTGCACTTCTTGAGCTTCTCCTTGTCCTTGACCGCCCTCAGAACGGCGAGGTCAATCGGGTCCTTGTTCTCCTCCTTGCTTGCTAAAGCCGCGTAGAAGAGCATCTCATCCACCGTAAAGCCGTCCCACGCTATCGGGTTGTCGACGGTCAGCTGGTTCTTGGTGAGCGTTCCCGTCTTGTCGGCACAGAGCGTATCTACTGCGGCAAGCTCCTCAATGGCCACGAGCTTCGTCACTATCGCCTGCCTCTTGGCCAGCTCGTAGGCACCTATCGCCATCGTTATGCTCATGACAGCGGGCAACGCCGCTGGGATGGCGGCTACCGTCAGAACGAGGGCGAAGCGCAACAGCTCGATGAAGGGCTTGCCCCTGTGAAGCTCGACGAGGAACATTATGGCAATCATGATGACGCTGAGCACGATGAGGTAGTTTCCTATGTTGATGACGAGCTTCTGGTACTCGCTGGTCGTCTTGGCGGTCTGGACGAGCTGGACGGTTCTGCCGAAGTAGGTGTGCAGGCCAGTCGCTATGACGACGCCGGTCATCTCACCGCGCTTTACTACCGAGCCGCTGTAGACGACGTCCCCAACCTTCTTCGTTACCGGAACGCTCTCACCGGTCAGCGCGGATTCATCAACCGTGAGAAAGTCGCCGTCAATGAGCTTCACGTCGGCCGGTATTATGTCTCCCATGCGCAGCCTTATAATGTCGCCCGGAACCAGCTCCCTCGCGGGAATCGTCTTCCACTGGCCGTCCCTGAGAACCCTCGCCTCAAGTGCCAGCTTCTGCTTGAGGTACTCCATGATGTTCTCGGCCTTGTGCTCCTGCCAGAATCCGACGACACCGTTTATGATGAGCAGGCTTACGATTATCGCGAAGTCCTCCCAGTGGTGAACGATTGCCGATAGAATCGCTGCAACCTCAATCATCCAGGGAATCGGCCCCCAGAAATAGGACAGGAACTTTATCAGGGGGTGCACCTTCTTCTCGGGAATCTCGTTGGGGCCGACCTCCTGGAGGCGGCGCTTCGCTTCCTCCTCGCTGAGCCCCCTCGTTGGGTCAACTTCGAGGAACTTGAGAACTTCCTCAACGCTCATATGTTTGGCCTTCTGAGCAATCTTTTGGAGCTTGCTCTCGGCCATTGTATCACCTCCGGTGTAATTCTTTCATTTTGTTACTATAATCTTGTAGGCAAAACCCCGTATAAACCTTGCGCATGAAAGGGTTATTTCATGCCTGCAATCGGCGATATCCCTTTGATGTTAACTTCAATAACCCGATAATCTTTTGATGTTTTTACATCTTTCGTTTTAGGCTCTCCTAACGCCATTTTTAGAGGGTTGAACCAGCCCAAAGCTTTTTAGAAGCAACGGCTAACTCGGGTGGGTGGTGGCATGAGAGTCATCGCTTCTGCCCCCGCTAAAATTATCCTCTTTGGTGAGCACAGCGTCGTTTACGGTAAACCTGCAATAGCGGCCGCCATAAACCTTAGAACTTACGTGAGGGCGGAGTTCAACGACAGGGGAGCGATACGAATAGAGGCCAAGGACATCCGCGTTCCCGGACTTACAGTGTCGTTCTCCGAGAACGAGATTTACTTCGAGAGCGACTACGGAAAGGCCGCGGAGGTTCTCAGCTACGTTAGGGAGGCCATAGAGCTTGTTAAGGAGGAGGCCGAGAGGAACGACCGCGGGATAACGGTTTCGATAACCTCCCAGATTCCCGTCGGTGCGGGCCTCGGTTCCTCTGCCGCCGTTGCCGTTGCCACAATCGGTGCCGTCTCAAAGCTTCTCGGCCTCGAGCTGAGCAACGAGGAAATCGGAAAGCTCGGCCATAAGGTTGAGCTTCTCGTTCAGGGGGCGTCGAGCGGCATTGACCCGACAGTTTCGGCCATCGGTGGCTTCATTCACTACGAGAAGGGCAAGTTCGAGCACCTGCCCTTCACGGAACTGCCGATAGTCGTTGGATACACGGGTTCGAGCGGCTCGACGAAAGAACTTGTTGCGATGGTCCGGAGAACCTACGAGGAGATGCCCGAGATAATTGAGCCTATACTGGTTTCGATGGGAAAAATCGTCGAGAAGGCCAGGGATGTGCTCCTCTCAGACCTGGATGAGGAAGTTCGCTTTGAGGTGCTCGGAAAGCTGATGAACATAAACCACGGTCTCCTCGATGCACTCGGCGTTTCAACGAAAAAACTCAGCGAGCTGGTCTATGCAGCGAGAACTGCCGGGGCTTTGGGAGCCAAGATAACCGGAGCCGGTGGAGGCGGCTGTATGTACGCCCTCGCACCGGGAAGGCAGAGTGAAGTCGCCACCGCCATAACGATAGCCGGCGGGACCCCTATGGTGACCAAGATAAGCAGGGAGGGTCTCAGGATAGAGGAGGTGATTCCGTGATAATCGTCAAGCTCGGTGGGAGCGTCTTCAGCGACAAGAGGGGCCCATGGAAGAACTTCAGGGAAGACGTCGTTCGGTCGATAGCGGCGGAGATTGCCAAGTTCTACCCCGACAAGAGCTTCATCGTCGTTCATGGGGGCGGGAGCTTCGGCCACAAACCTGCCAAGGAGTACGGCATCAGGGACGGTCTTGTGGGGCTCTCAGGTAGCGACCTCTTCGAAAGGAAGAGGGGATTTTCCCTGACCCACAACGCGATGCTCGAGGCGAGCGTGAGAATCGTGAACGCCTTTATGGAGCAGGGGCTTCCCGCCGTGTCTGTGTCAAGCTCGTCAGTGTTCCTCATGGATTCGAACAGGGTCGTCTACGGCGACGTTGAACCAATCAGGAAGATGATTGAAACGGGATTCATTCCCGTCCTCTTCGGCGACGTTGCCGTGGACCTCAAGAAGGGAGTTGACATACTCTCCGGCGACCAGATAGTTACATACCTCACCAAGCTCTTCAAGCCCAGAAAGGTAATCTTCCTGATGAGTGTCGACGGAATCTACGACGGAAAGCCGGGAGAGGGAACGCTCCTCTTCGAGATACCCGCCGACAGGATTGACGCCCTCATAAAGCGCTTGGAGCTGGAGGCGAAGGCCTCGGGAGAAGACGTAACGGGCGGGATAATAAACAAGCTGAAGGAAGCGAAGGAGATAGCCCGCTTTTCAGAGGTCTGGTTCGTCAACGGTCTCGTTCCGGGCAGGCTTGAGGGGGCCATAAAGGGCGACGGCTTCGGCACGAGGATTCCAAAAGCCTAATAATCCTCCGGAGAAGTTTTGGCGGTGGTTGGAAATGGAGGAGTTTGATAAGGAAGAGCTGACCATCATCAGGAAGTTCGAGCACATAGAGCACTGCCTCAAGAGGAACGTTCAGGCTCACCTTTCCAACGGTTTTGAGGACGTGCACTTCGTCCACATGAGTTTGCCCGAGATTGACAAAGATGAAATCGATTTGAGCGTCGAGTTCCTCGGGAGGCGCTTTGACTATCCGATTTTCATAGCGGGAATGACTGGAGGAACGAAGGGTTCCCAGCTCGCCGGAAGGATAAACAAGACCCTCGCGAAGGCCGCTCAGGAGCTCAACATACCGATGGGCGTCGGCAGTCAGAGGGCGATGATAAGGAAGCCGGAAACCTGGGAGAGCTACTACGTGAGGGACGTCGCTCCAGACGTCTTTCTCGTCGGAAACCTTGGGGCACCTCAGTTCTCCGAAACAATTCCGGAGCGCTACGGCATTGAAGAGGCTTTGAAGGCCGTCGAGACGATTCAGGCGGACGCTCTGGCGATACACATGAACCCCCTTCAGGAGAGCGTCCAGCCCGAAGGGGACACGCAGTACAGGGGCGTTCTCAAAGCTCTGGCAGAGCTCAAGGCCGAGTTCCCATACCCGATAATAGCGAAGGAGACCGGCGCGGGGGTTTCTAAGGAAGTCGCGGTCAGGCTTGAGAGCATTGGAATTGACGCCATCGATGTCGGCGGTCTCGGCGGAACGAGCTGGAGCGCCGTTGAGTACTACCGCGCGAAGGACGAGCTCGGCAGGAACCTTGCCCTCAGGTTCTGGGACTGGGGGATTAAGACCGCTATAAGCGTTGCCGAGGTTCGCTACTCCACGGACCTGCCGATTATAGCCACCGGCGGAATGCGCGACG
>NZ_JAMONU010000207.1 GCF_027066465.1 Thermococcus sp. | reverse complement strand
TGATTGACAACGACGTTGTTAAGAGCCTAAAGGAGTAAAGGAGGAGTGGTGAAAAATGCCGTGGGGTGAGCATATGGCAACTCCAAGTGGTTGGATTTCAGTCATAATAGGGCTTATCCTGCTCGTTATACTCGTGTTCGCGTTTTACCAGATGAACAAGTCACTTCACGAACTTAAAATTGAGCTTGAGCGGCTCAGGACGGCTTTGGAGGAGACAAAGAGGAACACGGAGGAGGTCAGAAAGAAGCTCGAGGAAGTTTGATTCCCATTTTTGTCCATCTTAGCGTTCAAACGGAAACCTTAAAAGAGGTTAAACGCTTCTATTTTATTAGGTGATAGTGTGGGCGTTTTTGAGGATTTGAAGGTTATAGGTGCCGACAGGGTCACAGCGATTGGCCTCGGCACCTGGGGAATAGGCGGCTACGAAAGACCCGATTACTCGCGCGACAGGGAAAGCGTTGAGGTTCTCCGCTACGGCCTTGAGCTGGGAATTAACCTCATAGACACCGCCGAGTTCTACGGCGCCGGCCACTCGGAGGAGCTCGTCGGAAGGGCCATCGAGGGCTTTGACCGGGACGAGCTTTTCATCATCAGCAAGGTCTGGCCCACGAACTTCGGCTACGAGAGGGCGAAGAGAGCGGTAAGGGCGAGCGCGAAAAGACTGGGCACGTACATTGACCTGCACCTCCTCCACTGGCCCGGCGACAGCTGGAGGAAGATAGAGGAAACTTTACACGCGTTGGAAGAACTCGTTGATGAGGGTCTCATCCGCTACATCGGCGTCAGCAACTTCGATTTGGAGCTTCTCAAGCGCTCCCAAGAGGCAATGAGGAAGTACGAAATCGTTGCCAACGAGGTGAAGTACTCCCTTCGCGACCGCTGGCCCGAAACGAGCGGTCTGCTCGACTACATGAAGCGGGAAAAGATTGCACTAATAGCTTACACCCCGCTGGAGAAGGGTTCCCTCGCGAGGAACCCATGCCTGGCCGAGATTGGGAGAAAATACGGAAAAACATCGACCCAGGTCGCGCTAAACTACCTGATATGGGAGGAGAACGTTATAGCGATTCCCAAGGCCGGCAGGAAGGAGCACGTGGAAGAGAACGCGGGAGCTATGGGCTGGAGGTTGAGCAGGGAAGATAGGGAGAAAGCCCGGAGGTGTGTTTGATGTACGGATACAAAAACAGGATAGCTCGCGTGAACCTGACCGAGGGAAAGGTCACCTACGAGGAACTTCCCGATGAGGTGATAAGGAAGTTCGTCGGCGGAAAGGGCCTCGGCTACTACCTGATTTACCGGGAGGTTCCGCCGGGAACCGACCCGCTCAGCCCGGCCAACAAGTTCGTCTTCGCGACCGGTGGATTAACCGGCCTCATTCCGGGTTCGAGCAAGGTCATAGCCGTTAGCAAGAGCCCCGAGACGAGGCTAATCAGCGATTCAAGCGGTGGAGACGCCTTCGGACCCAAGCTCAAGGGCCACTTCGACGCGGTAATCATCGAGGGGAAGGCGGAAGAGCCGGTTTACCTCCACGTCCACGATGGGGAGGTCGAAATCCGGGATGCGAAGCACCTCTGGGGCAGGGGCAACTACGAGGTTGCCAAAGAACTCTGGAGAGAGCATCCGAAGGCGAGCTTAGCTTTAATTGGCCCGGCCGGCGAGAGGCTCAGCAGGATTGCCAACGTGATTTACGACACCGAGCGCGCGAGCGGAAGGGGCGGTCTTGGAGCCGTCCTCGGGAGCAAGAAGGTTAAGGCCGTTGTGGTTGAGCCCGGTGAAAAGCCGGAGGTTGCCAGCCCGGAGGAGTTCCAGAAACTGTGGCAGGAGTTCTACGAGCACTTCGCGACCGACCCGAAGTACGAGCACCTGAGGAACTACGGGACGAGCGACGGGGTCAGGAGCTCCGCCTCGCTCGGAATGAGCCCGGCCTACAACTTCTCAAGGCCTTACATTCCGGAGGAGCTGGCGGAGAGTCTGAGCGGGGACGAGGTCAAGAAGTACGAGATAACTCCAGAGTGGTTCGTCCACGGCAAGAGTTGTCCGATTAAGTGCGCCAGGTATGTAGAGGTCGAATACAAGGGCAGGAAAATCCGCGTCAAGCCCGAGTACGAGAGCATCGCGATGCTTGGAGCGGCAACGGGCGTCTTCAACTTTCCAGCGGTGGCCTACTTCAACTGGCTCGTCAACAACCTCGGCCTCGACAGCATAGCGGCGGGCAACACGATAGCATGGTTCTTCGAGCTGGTCGAGAGGGGCCTCATAAGCGAGGAGGAGATAGGGTTCCCGGTCAGGGGCTTCGGCGACGAGGGGGCTGAGGAAAAGCTCATCAAGCTGATGGCCGAGAGGAAGGGCATCGGGGCGATTCTTGCCGATGGTGTAAAGAGGGCCTGCGAGAGGCTCGGTAGAGGTTGCGAGTTCGCCGTGCACGTGAAGGGCATGGAAGCGCCCGCATGGGACCCGCGCGGAAGGAGAACCTACGCCCTCAGCTACGCCACCGCTGACGTCGGGGCCTCCCACCTGAGGGGCTGGCCGAGGCCCCATCAGCTGCCGAACCAGGGACCCGCTAAAGAGCTCGTGCCTTCGCTCATAGAGGGCAGGGACGAAAGCTACATCACCGACATGCTCGGGGTCTGCAAGTTCGTGTCCTACAAGATGGAAGACCTGGCGAGGTTCTACTCGCTCGCGACCGGCGAGGAATGGACGGTCGAGAGGCTCAGGAAAATTGCCCAGGCTGTTGAGAGCATCGCCAGAATCCACGACGCCCTCGACTGGGTGACGCCTCCGCTCGACGACACGATTCCACCGCGCTGGTGGGAGCCGGAGCCAGACGGCCCGGCCAAGGGCAACAAGGCCTTCATCGACTACAACGACTTCCTCGAGGCCAGAAAGGAGTTCTACAGGCTCAGGGGCTGGCACGAGGAGCTCGGCGTCCCGTTGCCGGAGACGATGGAAGAGCTCGGCTATCCGGAGTTCAAGGAAGACGCGGAGCGGGCTTTGGAGGCCGTCAGGAAGAGGGTTGGGATTTAGCTTTCTCCCTGCTTTTTACGATTCTCCCTGCGATTTTGATGTAGATGAAACCAGGTTTCTCAGGAAGGCCAATGCGGGAGTATATCCAGCCCCGAAACAGTCCATCGACGGTGGAGGCAACAGTGATTGCCACGATGAAGGCTGGAAAACCACAGGCAACGTAGAGAAGCCCGCTTATGTAACCACCCACCGGAATCACGACACCGAACATCACAATCGAATCGAGAAGAATCCAAGGAATCAAGGACTGGGCAACTCTCTCGGCGGCCCATGAGGGAAGACCCCTTTCGACGTTCTTTTTTGAGAACTCAAGGTACGTACCGTGAGCGTAAAGAACGCCAAAGATGATGCCAAACTTCAACCAGCTCCCTAAGAGATGCCAGAAGTCGCTCTTGTAAACCGCCTCAACCGCAACGAGGCTCCCGAATATCAGGACTGAGACAAACCCCCTGACAAAAGTGGAAAGAAAGCGGGCAATCTTCAGGACATTCCTCTCCAGTGTCATTTGGCGTTTCCTCCATACAAGTTTACTGGGCATATCCCTTTAAAGCATGGTGGCTGTGGTGATGTTCTTTCTGGATAGTCACTTGGAGTTATTGAGATTTTATTGAAGCTAGTGCTCTTCATCCATTCGTGAGGTTCAACTACAGATGGACCAAGTTCATAGACTGCCAGATTTATCGTTCCAGTCAGGATGAGACTCCCTAAAGGCGATGAAGGTGGGAACAAGGCAGATAAAGTTAAAAGTGCTGTTAAAGTTCCAGATCCAATCCATTGCCAAGTGTGAATGTATGCCATAATGAAAGGAAGTTTGCTACCATAGAACTTGGTTATTGGTGTAAATCCAACGTAGATAGTTCCTTCATTTACTAAGTTTTCGGGAACCTCAATTATGACTTCTCTAAATCTAAACGCGGTTCTGCCAACCTTTTTTTCAATGAGAATATTGGGAACCTGAACGCTAATGGCATCTTCGTTTGGAGCTTCCACGTAAACTGAAGGCTTGTCATCCTGCATTAATTGGCACCAAGAAGTTTCTTCTTGGCAAAATCCTGTAGTTTTGTTAACCTCCCAGGGAATTAAAATGACTATCTTATCAGGTGTTCCTGCATTTGGTATGCTGTTATACCCAATATCTGCATGCCAAGTAAATGCCAAATATACAATTCCCTTATAGCTATATGATATTGACTTGTTAAAGCTCATAGTTACTTGGTCTTCATCAAAGAACCATTCTGGCTCTGGCTCATATGGTGGATAAGTGGACATTTCTTTGTTTATTCCTATTGTTTCTTTTCTCTTTTTGATAATTGATGGAGAGATAAAAATGTTTTTATTTACATTAGTTACATTAGTCGCGTTAATGACCCAAGCTGGGTTTTCAGGAGAGACTACAACCCCTCGGTATACTGTGGCACTAACACTACCAACTCCCATTGTGATAACTAGCAGTCCCAACAGGACTGCGAACAATGACTTCCATCTCAAGTGGTCCACCTCCTAAGAGTTTTTCATAACACTTATTAACGTTAGCATATATAAGCTTTTTCTTTTACTATTGGTAAAATTTTTTCCTTTTTTTCAAGTATAAATTTATTCAGAGTTGGGTTTTACGATTGAGATAAGCCAAAAGAAAGAAGAGTAATCAAGTAGGCTAGTGAATACATCGGAACAGGAACAAAAAGCGAAAAGTCACCCCTTCAAGAACGCCTCGACCAAGTTCCTCGTCTCGTTTAAGGCTTCCAGCGGAATGCCCTTGGGCAGGCCACCGATTTCGCCTTTCACATCTTTGAGAACGCCCTCTCCAGCGCCGAGGAACATGCCCTCACTGACTATTCCCCTGAAGTTGGCCGGCGGGAGCAAAGCGACCGCCACGCGGTTTCCTTCCTTAACCGTTAAGTCGTTGGTGACGACGGTAATGGCTCGGTCGCCGATGTTGACGTTGGTGACGAGAAGCCTGTCGGCGTTGGGATGCTTGGCGACGCTCATAACCTCACCGACCTTTATATCAACGGCTATGACCGGGTCGTTTATCTTTCCGAGGGCAAGCCTTTTGTCGAGGCCGA
>NZ_JAMONU010000206.1 GCF_027066465.1 Thermococcus sp. | reverse complement strand
TGTAAAAAAACCTCTCTATCGAGGAGAGCGCCTTTAGCGGATTGAAGCTTTTCTGATTCACCGGTGTCGTGGTGGTCGTGTGTGAAGTACCGGTCGGTGAAGGCGACGGGCTTGGAGAGATACCCGTGCTCGTTGTCGTCGTTTGTCCTCCGAGACAGCCGAGCGAGAGGACGAGCATGATGAGGACGCCAATCAGCAGTGTTCTCTTCATTACCCTTCACCGGCTTGAGTGTCTCCTCAAAACTTTAAACCTTTCCCGACTATTCCAAGCGGTGGTTCGGGTGAAGGTCAGACTGATGAGGGAAAGGTTCGATATCGGCGAGGCCCTTTCACTCCTTAGAGTTCCGGAGTGCGGGGCCTACGTCATGTTCCTCGGCCAGGTGAGGAACGAAAGCCACGGGAGGCACGTTAGAAGGTTAATCTATGAGGCCTATCCGGAGATGGCTGAGGGTGAGATGGCCCGCATAAGGGAGGAAGCCCTTCGACGCTTTCCGATACTCGATGCCCTGATATGGCACCGCTACGGCGAGTTGGACGTCGGCGAGGACACGATACTAATCCTCGTGAGCGCCAAGCACCGGAAGGAGGCGTTCGAGGCGTGCTCTTGGCTGATAGATGAGGTCAAGAAAAGGGTCCCCGTGTGGAAGAAAGAAGTTACCGACGAGGGAACGTTCTGGATTGAGGGCGACCGGGCTGTTAAAGAGTGACTTTCGGTTTTTTGCAAACTATCGTTAGTGGTGTGCAAAATCGGAATAGAAAAAGTATAAATACCTTTTGGTTCATCTCTCTATGGTGGTGCCTCGTGGAAAGGGTTGTCTATAAGGGTTCAACTATCGGCGCTGGTGCCTTTAGGGTTAACGTTCTCTCGATATCGAAGCCTCCGTGGAGCCACAAGGCCCACTCCGGAAAGCTCGAGAGGCTCATCCTCCAGCTCGGTGCCGGAAGGGGCAGGTTTTCCGAGGTCGAGGGAATACCCCGCTCAATCGGCTGCATCGGCAACAACCGCTTTCTCCTCCGAAGGGAGCCCCTGAGTCCCGAGAGGGTTAAGGAGCTGATAAAGGAGTTCCACTCCCTCGGCGGGAAGGAGCTCTGGCTCACGAACTACGACAGCGTTGAGTACCTCCTGTCGGTGGCATCGTATTCCGCCGAGATTGGGGTTCCCGAGGTTTACGCGGTGGTTATGTTTGAGGACCTCGACAAGGTCTCACCGGTGGAGGGCGTTAGGTTCATAGCGGAGTTTGACTACTCAAAGGAGAGGATGGAGGCCCTCTCGGCCTATCCGTGGCTTCACGGTGCGCTGGTCATGGTCATGCCCGAGGAGCTTGACGAGCTTCACACATTGACCGTGAACTTTACGGGGGAAATTTACGTTGATGTTCTCTATCCGGGCTCAGCTAGGAGACTTGACTTCAACGTCATAGACCTGAGGAGGGTTCTCAACCCGACGAACGAAAAGTACCACGACTGCCTCGCCGGAACGATAGCCGTAACGGCCGACGGCTACCTCCTTCCGTGCCCGCTCCTCAGGAACTACGTGGTTGTTGACCTGAGGGAGAGCGGACTCAAGGAGGCGCTGAGAAAGAAGAAGCTCCGCAGGTTCTGGAAGATGACCAAGGACACGATACCGGCATGCTCGAAGTGTCCGTTCAGGTACCTCTGCCACGACTGCAGGGCGCTCGAGTACCAGGCAACGGGCGAGATAGAGGGAATGGAGTTCTGCCCGATGCTGCTCTAAAACTCCAGAATCGAACGGTAGCCGCTTCCGTCTTTTTTAACCATTCTCCTGAAGGCGGTCCGCTTGTTCTCGTCGTTCATTTCCTTGAACGTGGGGTCGAAGTACTCGATGAGGATTTTCTCCACGAACTGGCTGAACTCAAAAACCTTGCTCCCCATGTCCTCCTTTGAGGAGAAGAACCACTCGAGGAAGTACCCGTAGCCGGGGAGAACCCCAACGGAAATCTCGTAGTCCTCGAACCTTTTAAGAACCTCCTCCTCGAGCTTCGTGGTGAGTCCTATAACACCCCTGTCGTGGACGTTCATGTCAATCGTCGGGAAAAAGCCCAGAAGGACTTTCTCTTCCCTGAGCTTGTTTATCATGAACTTTATCGTCGGCCTGGTTTTTCCAAGCTCCTCAGATATTTTCTTTACCGGCGTTCTCGCATCCACCTTCAGTATATCCATCAGGATTGCGTAGTCGTAGCCGAACTTCCAGTCCCCCCACTCCTTCCTTCTGCTCTTCCAGTCTGGGGTGTAAGCCCAAATCTCATAGTACTCAAAATCGTCCGAGTACTTGGAGAGCATCTCGTCTATTTCCCTGGTTTGGTTCTTTGGAACGTAGAAGATTATGGAAAGGCCGTTTTTAAAGCCGAATGCGGGGTTAACGTAGCCGATGAAGGGGTTTTTAGTCATCCTCTTAGCCACGTCAAACAACCGGTCGGAGGGAACGCTCAAGAAGCCGACGAAGCTCTTCAGGCCGAGGGCTCTCATGCTGTAGTGCGCGTGTACAAGAACGTATTTCCCATAGTACTTGTCGTAGAGGCGCTTGAGCCTGTAGTAGTCTATACCCTCCTCTTTGGCGATTTTTCGAAGGCTCTCGATGGGATACTTTTCAAGAAGGCTCACGAGGTATTTTATCTCTTCCTCTCTTACTTCACCCATTATCCCACCGCCTCGGCGAGAAAAAGTTATATCTGTAGGTGTATTAAAACCCTTCCGGTGGTGCTTATGGTCAAGATAGAGGTCGTTGACATCGAAAAGCCCGAAGGGGTCGAGGTGATAATCGGGCAGGGCAACTTCTCGATATTCACAGTTGACGACCTTGCCAGGGCATTGCTCACAGCGGTTCCGGGAATAAAGTTCGGCATAGCCATGAACGAGGCAAAGCCTCAGCTTACCAGATACACCGGAAACGACAAGGAGCTTGAAGAATTGGCGGCGAAGAACGCCGTGAAAATCGGCGCGGGCCACGTTTTCGTAATCCTCATGAAGAACGCATTTCCGATAAACGTCCTCAACACCGTCAAGAACCACCCTGCTGTTGCGATGGTCTACGGGGCAAGCGAAAACCCGTTCCAGGTCATCGTTGCCGAAACCGACCTCGGGAGAAGCGTTCTCGGAATAGTTGATGGAAAGGCCGCCAACAAGATAGAGACCGAGGAGCAGAAGAGGGAGCGCAGGGAGCTTGTGGAGAAAATCGGCTACACCCTTGACTAAACCTTTTAATCTTCCCCCACCTTTTCTTCCCGGTGGTCGTATGAGGCTGGCTTTTGTGACGTCGAACCCCGGAAAGGTGGAGGAAGTCAGGAAGTACTTTGAACCCCTCGGCGTTGAAGTTTACCAGCTCCGCTTCAGCTACCCGGAGATACAGGCCGACACCCTTGAGGAGGTCGCGGAATACGGTGCGAGATGGCTGGCCGAGAGGATAGACGGCCCCTTCTTCCTCGATGATTCCGGCCTCTTCGTTGATGCCCTCAACGGCTTCCCTGGGGTTTATTCAGCCTACGTTTACAAGACCCTTGGCTACAGTGGAATCCTCAAGCTCCTCAAGGGAGAGACGAACAGAAAAGCCCACTTCAAGAGCGTCATAGCCTACTGGGACGGCGAGCTTCACATCTTCACCGGAAGGGTGGACGGAGAGATAACCACCGGGCCAAGGGGAAGTGGCGGCTTTGGCTTTGACCCCGTGTTCAAACCCGATGGATTCGATAAGACCTTTGCCGAAATGACAACCGAGGAAAAGAACAGAATCTCCCACCGGGGGAGGGCGCTCAGGGCTTTTGCGGAATGGTTAAAGGAAAACCTTTAAATAAGCCCTCCAATCAACCCTATGCGATTGGAGTTGAATAAATGACGAAGGGGGTCCGAGATGGCGGGGAACCTGGATGCAATAGACCTAAAGCTGTTGAAAGAACTTCGAGAGAACGCGAGGGAAAACATAGCCTCACTGAGCAAAAAGCTCGGAATTCCCAGAACGACCGTTCACTACAGGATAAAGCGCCTCCTGGATGAGGGAATAATAGAGAAGTTCACGGTCAAGCCCAACTATAAGAAGCTCAACCTCGGCACAACGGCGTTCATACTGGCGCGCTACGACCCCGACTCTGGACTCAGCCAGCGGGAGGTCGCCGAGAGGATAGCCGCGCTCGAGGGCGTTTACGAGGTTCACATAATAGCGGGCGAGTGGGACCTCCTCATAAAGGTCCGCGCCCCAAGCTCTGAGGAAGTTGGAAAAATCGTCGTGGACAAGCTCAGGGAAATCAAGGGTATAGGTCAAACCGTAACGATGGTGTCCTTCGTTACCGTGAAGGAGGAACTTTAGCGGGGCGATGATTGGCGTTCTCCTTTCTGATTTTATGATGACGCGAGGTTTGCTGAGCCTCACATCACGCAGCACTCGTAGATTATCTCAACGTCCCTCAGGGTTTTTGCCCATTCGATTACCTTTCTCGGCGGATTCGTCAGCCTGTCAACGTCCCGCAGAACGGCCCCCATGTCGAACTCCAAGCGCCATCTCCCCGTTGGACGCATGCAGCCGATACTAAGCTCCCCGTCAAAGCGCTCGCGCGCGTGCTCAACAACCTTGAGGCTTTCCTCAACGCCCGGTTTTGGAACGTTCTCCATCTCCGTTCCCTTCGTCGGAATGAGGACGTCCAAAACCAGAACGTCTATGGGGTATTGGACGAGGAGGTCAATCGCCTTGTACTCCCAGTGGATTCTGCCGAAGTCGAGGCCTATCGTTACGTGCGGCGCAACTTTAATCCCGTTCTCCGTCAGAAGTTCAACTATTCGAAGGTAGTCCTTGACAGTTTTGTCTATCTTGTAGACGCGCTTTATCACGTCGTCATCGCCGACGAAGTCGAGGGAAACAACATCCACAAACTTGAGCCACTCCAAATCGGTCTCGTCTATGAAGCCGACGTGGGCGTTGAGCTTCAGACTGGTTTTCCTCTTAATCTCCCTCAGCTCGTCCGCGTATCTATCAATCGGCACCTTCAGGCGGGAATCCATTCCACCGCTGAGCAGACAGCCCAGGCCACCGGAGCGCTCGAGGTCGAGACAGAAGTTAAGGAGCTCTTTTCGCGTCGGCTTTTTCATGCCCTCAAGGTAGTGCCTCCC
>NZ_JAMONU010000205.1 GCF_027066465.1 Thermococcus sp. | reverse complement strand
ATCTCTGGTGGAGGAGTTCCCGGCTGGAGAGGGCATAGAGTGGGTTCGGGAGCGGTTCGGGGTTGGAATGCACCGCGGGAGCATAGAGAGGGTCTTCAACACCTTCTACCTCGGGGAAGCCTATCCTGGAAGGCTCTTCGACTTCCTGGGCCTCTGGAGAAAGGAAAAACCGCTCATCGGGGCGGAGCTTTTAAGGGAACTTTCGAAGAAGTTCAAAGTTGGGGTCGTCACGGGCAGGAGCGAGCTTGAGCTTGGATTGGCTGAACAAATCCTCGGCTTCCGCTTTGAGAACGCCATAACGAGGGAGCTCGGCCTCAAGCCGAACCCCGACCTGCTCTGGGAGCTGGTGAAAGGCGAGAAAGGTGTTTACGTCGGCGACACGCTCAACGACGAGCTGTTCGTTGAGAACTACCGGAGGAAATACGGCGATTTTGGTTTCGTCATGGTCGGGCGGGACGTTGAGAACGTCTCGGAATTCGTTGAAAACCTGCTGGAGGGGTTGCGATGAGGGTTGCCGTTCTGGGTGCCGGAACAATAGGAGGGGCGATAGCAAAGGCTCTGAAAAAGGCCGGATACGATGTCGTTGCGACGAGGAGGAGGGTTGAGAAAGCTAAAGAACTGCTCGAGCTTGGAATAGAGGTCATTCCAGACAACAGGAAAGCCGCTGAAAGCGCCGAGGTAATATTCATCGCGGTGAAGCCCAGCAAGGTCGGCGAGGTCCTCGGGGAGATAGCCGACCTAATCGAGGGCAAGCTGGTAATCTCTGTCGTCGCCGGCGTCTCGCTGAAGGAGTTAAAGCGCTTCGCGAAGGCGAAATTCGTGAGGGCGATGCCCAACATAGCCGTTCTCGTCGGCGAGTCCTTCACGGCCTACACGACGGAGCTTGAGGGTGAGGACGTTGAGCTTGTGGAAAAACTGCTGAAGACCTTTGGGGACTGCGTCCACGTCGAGGAGGAGCACATGGACGCGATAACCGGACTGAGCGGTTCAGGGCCGGCCTACGTTACCGTCTTCCTCGAGGCGATGGTTTACGGCGGTCTGCGCGTTGGCCTGCCGAGGGACCTAGCGAAGAGGGCCTCGCTTCAAACGCTCCTGGGAACGGCAAAGCTCCTCATGGAGACCGAGAGGCATCCTGCTGAAGTGAGGGAGTGGGTCATAACGCCGGGAGGAACGACGATAGACGGCGTTTTCGAGCTGGAGGAGGGTAAGATAAGGACGGCAATCATGAAGGCGGTTGACGCGGCAACGAAGAAGTCGGGGATTCTGTCCAAGAAAGTTTAGCTTTCCTCTCGAGACCTAGGCGTAAACCCTTTATCTTCCTCATGCAATCTCTCTGTGATGTCCGTGAATAAACTTGCACTCTTTGCAATTTTCTTCATCCTCATCGCCGCGCTCTCTTCAACTGGGCCTCCGAGGACTACCTCCGCTCCAAATGCAACCGCGATGAGGGCCTTTCTTGAGTCTCAATACGTTCCAGAGGCCGGTCTCTTAAGGGCCTCCGTAGTATCATACCCCGACAACGAGACGATATGGCTCGCCAACGACAACCTTCTCGCCGCCAGAGCGCTGAGGCTTCTCAACTCGAGTCTCTGGAAGAACGTGAGCCGGTCGCTCGCCAGACACGGGGTCGCTTTCAACGGCAGGATAGACCCGCTTCTTGGTAAACCCCTCGGTGGCTTCTTCTGTCCTGAATTTAGAACGCTCGGCCGGGTTTACTCCAAAAAGTTCAACGCGACGTTCACGATAAAGCTTGAGACTGCAAACCGCTCATGCATCATGCAGGACTGGCGCTCCTACGCGGATTTGGTCGTTTACGGGGCGTTAAGCGACCTCCTCCGTGGAAATAGGAGCGAAGCCTTTCATCTCTACTCCCATCTGCTCTCCATGTGGGACGGTAACGGTTTCAGGGAC
This sequence comes from Thermococcus sp., assembly GCF_027066465.1. GTDB lineage: Archaea > Methanobacteriota_B > Thermococci > Thermococcales > Thermococcaceae > Thermococcus. Next base: position 3,428 of record NZ_JAMONU010000205.1, on the reverse strand, counting down.
AAGGCCTTCTCCGGTGTTTATCAGTCCTACAAATGTGCCCTTTTTATCTACATCTATCGCTCGCTTGGAAAGCCGGAAGAAGGAAGAACCGTCTACCTTAGGTGCCTTAAAATACTGACGGCGCTCCAGTTGAAGGATGGGGGGATTGTAACCGGCTATAGGACTGAAAATGGAAAGATAGTCCCAGACGGCGACCCCAACACAGAAACAACGGCGATGACAATCATAGGGCTTTATGGAAGGCCTGTGAGCTGAGGAGTTCAGACGTAGAACACCATTCCGTCGTAGGCCACGAGAACTTTGTTTCCCCATCTCCTCCGCACGTAGTCAACCAGCTTGAGAAACGGCAGGTTCTTGTGGGAGATGTGAGTTAGAACGGTTCTCTCCGCAATCCCGAGTCCAATCTCCGCGGCCTCATCAACGTTGTTGTGATAGGGGTCGTCGAAGACCGGCGGATACGTTGCATCAACAATCGCCAGCCTGAGCGGAGCCCTTTCTTCCAAAAACTCCTGCGTTTCCCGGGGGAGACCCTTTGTATCGTAAAGGAGTGCTATGCTTTTTCCGTCCTCCTCGATGAGGTAGCCGAGCGTCTCAACGCCGTGGTTCAGCCTGAGTGCCGTGACCGTGAGCGTGTCGAGCTTGACGGACTCAAACGGCTTCAGAATTTTTGGTTTGAGGTTCTTGGGGTCCTTGAGGATTAGCGCGTCGGCGCTCCCCTTCGGTGCGTAAAGGACGGTCTCCCTCGCCATCCAGCGGAGCTTGTAGAGGCCGTAGATGTGGTCGTGGTGCCAGTGGGTCAGAAAGATTGCCTCCAGCGGGACGTTGAGGAAGTCCCTTATGTCGGTTCCAACGTCGAAGAGAACGGCCTTCCCGTTGTCGGTGATTACCGCGAGCGTTGAGGGTCTCCTCTGGGCGAAGCCGAACTTCCTCGCCTCGTTGCACGTCGGGCAGGTGCAGAGGTGAGCTGGAATCCCCTCGCTCCCGCCGGTGCCGATGAAGTAGACGAGCATAGGAACCACCAAAGTATTTTACAGGCATAAAATAGAGGCCCCCTTTATAAAAGTTCCTCAACTTTAACCGGTTTCACCTTAAGAATCTCCATGTATCGCTTGAAGCCGGCATCGTCAACGATGTGGAACTCGAAGGGATGATAATCCGGAAGTCCAGCGAGCTCTTCGATTTTAACTTCAAGTTTGGCCCGTTCGCGGGGACCTTTTGGGGCATTTTTCACCTTTACCAGCAAATCAACGTCGCTCCCAGCGGTAAACTTTCCAGTCAGAACGCTCCCGAAGACGTAGAGCTCGCACTCTCCGAAGACCTCCTCACAGGCCCGTTTTATGGCTGGAAGATACCTGCGGTAGTTTTTAATCATGAGGTAACGCCTTCTCCCCATTCTGATGAGATTACTCCGAACTTCCTCTTTCGAACGCATCCACTAGCCCCTCCACGAAATCCATAACATCAAGAACGAATCCCATCAAATCCTCGGCGTCTTCCCGGTAGTACCTCTTTGGCTCGTAGCGGGCACCTGTGTACGCATCTTCCAGCTCCCTCAGGAGTCCCCTATTCCCTCTAATGAACTCGACCACCGCGTTCTCTACTCCCAAAGCATCCCCTACTCCTTTAAGCAGTTCCCTTATCGAGTGCGTCCTAAGCCTTACGCCGGAGTACTTTATTATCACGGCCTTTAGATAGAGCTGAAGGGCCTGCTCGGCCAAGAAAACGGCAGTGTCGTACTTTTCACGTTCGAACGCCTCGTTGGCCAGTTCAAGATAATCCTCCGAGCGCCTCAAAAGGGTCTCGACTTCCTCGTAGTGCATCCCACCACCGGAACTACTTTAACCGCTCCTCCTTAATACCTTTCGTTATGAGGTTCATCGCCGACATGATGCTCGGAAGACTCGCCCGCTGGCTCAGGCTCTACGGCTACGACACGCTCTACGGAATCGAGGACGACGATGAGATAATCGAGGTCGCCCGGAGGGAAGGCCGGGTAATACTCACCAAGGACGTTGCCCTTGCAGAGAGGGCTAGAAAGCTCGGCGTTAATGTCTTCCTCCTCCGCTCCAACTCCCTTGAGGGGCAGGTTGCGGAGCTTAAACGTCTAGGGATAAAGTTCGGGGAGCTGTTCCCGGCAAACGCGCGCTGTCCGAAGTGCAACGGGCCGATAAAGGCGGTTCCAAAGGAGGCCGTCAAAGGCAAGGTCCCAGAGTGTGTCTACGAAAAGTACGACGAGTTCTACATCTGTGAGAACTGCGGGCAAATCTACTGGCCCGGAAAACAGTGGAGGGAGATGCTGAAAATGGACCGGAGGCTGAAGGGGACATGAGGTGGGAGGACTGGAGGCCCTTCTACCTCAGAATCGTGAGGGTCATGGGTTATTCAATCGAGGAAGACCGCAGGTCGGCCGAGCTACTCCGCTCGCTCCTCCTTGAGGGCGATGAGTACATCCTCCGGGAGGAGCTTGAGGCGATAATCGGGCGGAAAGTTTATGTCTTCGGCGCAGGTCCGAGCCTTGAAAAGGCCTTAGCCAAGTTCGACTTCTCCGACGGGACGCTCATAGCGGCAGATGGTGCAACAACGGCTTTGCTGGACTTCGGCCTCGTTCCAGACGTAATCGTCACGGACCTCGACGGAAGGATTCCGGACATAAAGCTCGCCAACGATAGGGGTTCCTTCCTCGTCGTTCATGCACACGGAGACAACAGGGATAAGCTCGTCTCCTACGTCCCGTTCCTGTCGAGAATCCTCGGCACCTGTCAGACCGAGCCCCTCGACATAATCTACAACTTCGGGGGCTTCACCGACGGCGACAGGGCGGTCTTTCTGGCGGAGGAGCTCGGAGCCAGGGAGATAACGCTGGTCGGCTTCGACTTCGGCGAGACCGTTGGGAAGTGGAGCAAGCCGTCCCTGAAGGAGCACTCGCCGGTCTGGGAGAGCAAGCGCAGGAAGTTCGAGTTCGCGAGGGAACTGCTGGCATGGCTGGAGAAAAAGGGGAGGGCGAGGATTGAATACCTTTCTCCGGAGCTCATGGACTAAAACCCCACCACGAACATCTGCCAGGGATAAAACGCTATCTTATCTCCCACTTCATACTTGCTACCCAATACGATGCCCTTCTTTGCTTTCAGGCGCTCCATACTCCTTTCAACTTGGTCTTTCCTGGCCTTGCCGAGGCCAACTTCCACTACGACCTTTCCCCCGCCCAGCTCGAGAACGAAGTCTGCCCCGCCCTTGCCGGGTTCGTAGCAGAGTTTGCCGTTTCTGGACTTTGCGAGGAGGAACAGATAGAATGCCACGACATCTTCGAGCAACGAGGCAAAGACCTCCTTCTTCCCTAGACTGAATCCGGAGCCAAAGAGCAGGGCCGACTTTATTGGGACCGCTGTAAACTTTATTTTCGGGCTTTTCCGCCTTGCTTTTGAGAG
>NZ_JAMONU010000204.1 GCF_027066465.1 Thermococcus sp. | reverse complement strand
GAGAACCCTCGAGAGCCTCTCCCCAGAGAGCTTCCCGTCCTCCAGCATGTCCATGAGAACCTGAAGAACGTTTGCCCTGACGTGGGGGTTCTCGTCGTCGAGAAGTCCAACGAGGACGTCGAAGACCTTATCGTGTTCCTCAGCCAAAGCCCGCACCTCTTTGAGATGCCACGAGAGAAGGTCCTTCTTTATGCCCTCCCTGTCCACTATTATGTCGCCACCCTTCAGCACAAGGAAAACCGCCAAACCCCGCATAGTCTCCCCCAGAGTATTACGGCACGTTAGAATTTAAGCTTAGCCCAAAGGTTATTAAGATGACTTCCCACTTCGAAGCCGATGAAAGCGATAGGCGTCATAAGGTACTCGCGAAGGGAGAGGCTCAGCAGGGAGGAGTTTGAGGAGCTTCTCAGAAGTGCCGGCTACGAGGTTTTGGCGGTCGTTGAGCAGAGGAGGGAAGAGCACCCGCGCTACAACATAGGAAAGGGAAAGCTTGAGGAGCTGAAGGAGCTTGTTAAAGAACTCAAACCGGACAAGGTGGTTTTTGCAAACCGCTTAACCCCTTCCCAGGCTTACAATCTGTGGAAGGAACTCCGGGTTGACGTCATCGACCGCTGGCAGCTCGTCCTGGAGATTTTCGAGAGGCGGGCGCACTCCAAGGAGGCAAAGCTTCAGGTCGAGCTCGCCAGTCTTCAGTACGAGGTTCCCCTCGTGAAGGAGGCGATAAGGAGGATAAAGCTCGGCGACAGGGCCGGTTTCAAGGGAATGGGTGAGTACCAGACCCAGCAGTACCTCAAGCACATCCGCTACCGGATGGGCAAGATAAGGAAGGAACTCGAGCGGGTCAAGGCCGAGCGCGAGGTGAGGAGGAAGAAGCGCGAGGAGCTTGGCTTCATCCTGATTGCCCTCGCGGGCTACACGAACGCTGGGAAATCAACGCTCCTCAACGCCTTGGCAGGAGACAGCGTTGAAGCGAAAAATCAGATGTTCACAACCCTCGACACGACGACGAGGCGCTTCAAGCTTAACGGCAAGAGGGTTCTCGTAACGGACACGGTGGGGTTCATAGACGGACTGCCGCCTTTCATAGTTGAGGCCTTCCACTCGACGCTGGAGGAGATTGTTAGAGCGGATATAGTCCTCCTCGTCCTCGACGCCAGCGAGCCATGGCGTGAGGTCGCGAGGAAGTTCAGGGCATCGGTGAACGTTCTCCGCGAGCTTAAGGCCCTCGACAAGCCTATCATCGTCGTCCTGAACAAGGTTGACCTTATTGAAGAGGGGGACGCTGAGGAGAAGGCGCGGCTTACCCTGGAGCTTGCCGACGGGCTTGGCATCTCGGTTGAGGCCGTCGTTAAGGTTTCGGCAAAGGAGCGCGTGCTGGGCGAACTTCAAGAGGCCCTTGAGAGGGTTCTCCTCAAGCTTCCAAAGTACGGGGCTTTTAAGCTGACCGTTGATTACCCTGAGAAAGTTCCCGCGGTTCTCTCCTTCATAAACGCCGTTGGTGAAGTTCTGTCCGTTAGCTACGGGGAGAGAACGAGCATTGAGGCCTACGTTCAAACCGGAACGCTGAGGGAGCTTTCGAAGATGGGGGTAAAAATTGAAAGGCTAAACCATTCCGGCCAGGCTGAAGAGCTTGACCAGAACGAACGAAATCCCTATGGCGGTTAAAGGCGTGGCGACCCAGCCGAAGAGTATGTCCCTGATTACCCTTCTGTCAACGCCCTGACCGACAACTATTCCAACGCCGACAACGCCGCCGACTATTGACTGGCTTGAGCTGACGGGCAGCCCGAGGAAGTTCGCGAGGCTGACCGACATGGCCGCCCCGAACTGCGCCGCAAAGGCCGAAATTGGGCCGAGGGCAGTTATCTTCTTCCCAACGGTGTGCATGACGGCGTAGCTGAAGGTCAGCGAACCTATCGCGAGGCTTATGGCCACGAGGACTCCTGCGGTTTTGGGAGGCAGGAATCCGGCCCCGACTATCGGTCCGGATGCGTTGGCAACTTCGTTGGTTCCGAAGTTGAATGCCATGTACGAGCCTCCCAGAATCGCGAGGGCCTTGTAGAGGAGTTCGATTGTTGAGACGCTCTTTATTTGAGACATCACCTTGGAGTAGAACTTGAAGAGAATCGCCGCAAGGATTCCTGAGAGTATGGGTGAGATGACCCACGCGGCCGCTATTTTTCCAAGGGTGAACCAGTTGACCGGAGCCTTCATGGCGAGACCGACGCCTATGACGCCGCCGACTATGGACTGAGTCGTGGAAACCGGGAGGCCTTTAACAGTTGCTATCGTTACCCATATTCCTGCGGCGAGAAGCGCTATCAGGGCCATCTCCATAGTTAGAAAGCCCTCGGGAACTATGCCCTCTCCGACCGTCTTCATGACCTTGTACCCCTTCAGGTATGCCCCGAGAACGACGAATATCGCTATCGTGAGCGTTGCCTGACGGAAGCTGAGTATTCCAGAGCCGACAGCTGTTCCCATGGCGTTTGCCGAGTCGTTGGAGCCTATGTTCCATGCTATGTAGAATGCCACTGCCAGTATGGCTATCGCCAGCCCCTCCATTCCCATCACTGGCTATATAGTCTATATAGTCTGTTAAAAAAGTTTTCGAGAACTGATGAGCGGAAAAAACCATTGGAGGAATTCAAAGTTCACCTTTACCCAGAAAGTCCCGTTTAGGGTTCCTTAACTCGATACCGAAACCTAAATAAATGTTTCGGACTAACTGAGAGTGAAAAACCCAAAGGAGGCAGGGAAGATGATTGAGATACGTTTTCACGGTAGGGGTGGACAGGGTGCCGTTACCGCCGCGAACATTCTAGCTTCAGCCGCCTTCAAGCAGGGCAAGTACGTCCAGGCGTTCCCCTTCTTCGGCGTTGAGAGGCGTGGAGCGCCGGTTACGGCCTTCACCAGAATTGACGACAAGCCGATAAGGATTAAGACCCAGATTTACGAGCCAGACATCGTTGTCGTGCTCGACCCGAGCCTTCTCGACACGGTCGATGTGACCGCCGGTCTTAAGGACGGCGGAACGGTCATAGTCAACACCGAGAAGAGCAAGGAGGAAGTTCTCGAGAAGCTCAAGAAGAAGCCGGGCAAGCTGGCCCTCGTTGACGCTACGACGATAGCCCTTGAGATACTCGGCCTCCCGATTACCAACACCGCAATACTCGGTGCGGTCGCCAAAGCCACCGGCGTCGTCGAGCTTAAGTACGTCCAGGAGGCCATCAAGGAGACCTTCTCGGGCGAGCTCGGCGAGAAGAACGCCAAAGCCGCCGAAGAGGCCTTCAACAAGACGGTCGTTTATGAGCTCTGACCTTCTCTTCCCCTTCCTTAACAGAGGGTGGTGATAAAGTTGAACAGCTTGTTTGGAGAAAAGAAAGCCCGGGCAGAGAAGCTCGTCTTTACTAGTGTTGACCAGTACCCAGAGGCTCCAATAACCCTGGGGACTACCCTCATAAACTTCACCGGCGACTGGAGAACGTTCATACCTATTGTCAACGACGAGAAGTGCGTCAAGTGCTACATCTGCTGGAAGTTCTGCCCGGAGCCGGCTATCTACATCAAGGAAGACGGCTACATCGGGATAGACTACGACTACTGTAAGGGTTGTGGAATCTGCGCGAACGAGTGCCCGACCAACGCCATAACTATGGAGAAGGAGGAGAAGTGATATGGCCGAGTATAAGCCGATTAGGAAGGTTGTGAGCGGTAACTACGCGGCCGCTTACGCGGCCAAGCACGCCCGCGTTCAGGTGGTTGCGGCTTATCCAATCACACCGCAGACGAGCATCATCGAGAAGATAGCCGAGTTCATAGCCAACGGAGAGGCCGATATCCAGTACGTCCCCGTCGAGAGCGAGCACTCGGCCATGGCGGCCTGTATAGGCGCTTCAGCAGCAGGCGCCAGAGCTTTCACCGCAACCTCCGCCCAGGGTCTGGCTTTGATGCACGAGATGCTCCACTGGGCGAGCGGAGCCAGACTGCCGATAGTCATGGTTGACGTTAACAGGGCAATGGCGCCCCCGTGGAGCGTCTGGGACGACCAGACCGACAGTTTGGCTCAGCGCGACACCGGCTGGATGCAGTTCTATGCAGAAAACAACCAGGAAGTCTACGACGGTGTTCTGATGGCCTTCAAGGTTGCCGAGACGGTCAACCTTCCCGCGATGATAGTGGAGAGCGCCTTCATACTGAGCCACACCTACGACGTCGTCGAGATGATTCCGCAGGAGCTTGTCGACGAATTCCTCCCACCAAGGAAGCCCCTCTACGACCTGGCGGACTTCAGCAGGCCGTTCTCGGTTGGGGCACTCGGCACGCCCAACGACTACTACGAGTTCAGGTACAAGATAGCCAAGGCAATGGAGGACGCCGTCAAGGTCATCAAGGACGTCGGCAGGGAGTTCGGCGAGCGCTTCGGCAGGGACTACAGCGAGATGATTGAGAAGGGCTACGTTGACGATGCCGACTTCGTCTTCATGGGTATGGGCTCGCTCATGGGAACCGTCAAGGAAGCGGTGGACCTGCTCAGGAAGGAGGGCTACAAGGTCGGCTACGCCAAAGTCAGATGGTTCCGCCCGTTCCCGAAGGAGGAACTCAGGGAGATTGCCGAGAGCGTCAAGGGCATAGCAGTCCTCGACAGGAACTACTCCTTCGGTCAGGAAGGTATACTCTTCAACGAGGCGAAGGGCGTTCTCTACAACACATCGGCGAGGCCGATAATCAAGAACTACATCATAGGACTCGGCGGCAGGGACTTCACGGTTCAGGACGTCAAGGCGGTGGCTGAGAACATGAAGAAGGTTATCGAGGCAGGAAAGCTCGATAGAGAGGTTGAGTGGTACCACCTCAAGAGGTGAGAGGAATGGAGATTCCCGAGAACGTTAAGAAGAGGTTGAGCATTCCCGCTGAGGAGCACTTCTTTGCCGGTCATACTGCCTGTCAGGGCTGTGGCGCCTCGCTGGGTCTCAGGTACGTCCTCAAGGCCTACGGCAGGAAGACAATATTTGCGATTCCCGCGTGCTGTTCAACCATCATAGCCGGTCCCTGGCCCTCCA
>NZ_JAMONU010000203.1 GCF_027066465.1 Thermococcus sp. | reverse complement strand
ATGTATGGACACTCATCTGAAAGCACGATAACGGTTCTAAATGCGTTCAGTATTTCCTTATATCTTGTTTAGATACTCGTTAAAGCTGGATTCATCGCCGTTTGCTGTTGCAAGCACTAACCCCTTGAAATGCTCTATAATCTCAGGAAGATGATATTTCACAAGGTCATACAAAAGGTATACATCCAAACTTGGATTAACGGAAGTTGCAAACGCTATAAATCGAAGTCTCCAAGATTCTTCGTTGTTCTCCAAGTTGCCATTAAGCAGGGAGCTGGCGTCAACAATTATCTCATATTCTTTAGGCGTTTCTACTCTCAATTTATTGTTCTCCATTTTTAGTCTGGAAAATATTTCAATAAGAGGCTCTATGGCTTTGTAATGAAGCTGTGCTGTATGCTCTTTTTTCAACGAGAGTATCATGCTCTGCCTCATTATTTCTGCCTGTTCTCGCATAGTCTCTGCAGTTTGCTTATTATACCATGCTTGGATTGCAACTATAATAGCCATCCCAACCGTGGCGATTGGGCCGACGTACTGAATTCCCCACATTATCCCAGCGATAACTGCCAGTATCATTACAATGGCTACAGCAAACCCAAAGAGGAGGTCACCATTTTCAAGCTTACTCCACATACTCTTCCTCATATCCTCTATGCAGTACAACCCTTTATAAACTCATGTACTGCGTGGTCCGAACTCTAAACACCTCCCCGCTCCCTCACCTTCCTCCTGACGTTCGGGTCGCGGTCGGCGATTATCTTCAAGGCCTCCTCAAAGGTCATCCAGTCGGGAACCTCCTCGTTGAGGTAGATGCCAGTCCTTCCAATCGCGTCCCTCCTCGTGAGGACGTGGACGCGCTCGGTAACGATGTCAACGCTAACGCCGAGGGTTTTCGCTACTTCACTCTCCCTCCCAACGACTTCGCGCTCGATGTGGCCCCTCTCGGTGGGAATTATCAGAATCAGCTTCTTATTTACCCCCGGAACGCGCTCCTTCGTTTTGACGCCCCATAAATCAACGGCCCCTCCCCAGCGGTAGAAGTCCAGCTCCCTGTCGGTCGGCTCGATGAGTGGAAACGTCACGGTCGTTTCTTCATCAATCTCAATCACTCCCTTTATCAGGTGCCAGGGGGTTGCCATGACTATCTTCCTTCTCCTCACGAGACCCTCTAGAGCCAGCTCTATGAGGTAGCTCGGAACCCTAATCGGGATGAAGATGTCTATGTCGCTGTCCCTTCTCACGTCGCCCCTCGCGACGCTCCCGTAGAGCAGGGGGTCGAACTGTGCGAGACGCTCCATTATTTTCAAAGCCTTCTCGCGCTTCTCCCAGAGGTAGCGCCACCTCTTTGGGGTGTAGATGATTTCCCTCTCGTCCCAGACGCGAACCACTTTTTCCCTCGGCATCGAACTGAATTCGGGGGAAAGTTTAAAGCCATACCGATAGCGTTTTATACAACCCTGTTAACATCGGGGTGGTGAAAGAAGATGCCGGTGCTTGGATTCAACGTGACGAAGGTTGAGATGGAGAAGCTGACGTCGAACATTCCCCCGGGTCAGATTGAGGTCAAGCTGTCCCCCAAGATTGAGGAGCTACGCCTCGGTGAACTTAGAACTCCCACCGGAAAGATTAACGGTATTGAGGTTCTCTTCAACTTTGAGATAGACTACAACCCCAAGATAGCCCACGCCTCCGTTAAGGGGGCCGTCCTGTACCTGCCTCCCCAGAAGGAGAAGGTTGACGAGATACTCTCGGCGTGGGAGGATGAGAAAAAGGTTGACCCGGTGCTTTTAGTTGAGGTTGTGAACTTCCTCACGACGGAGCTTACCCCGATGCTCATGATAGTCGCGAAGGAGATGCGCCTTCCCTACCACGTCCCGATTCCAAGGGCGGAAATAAGGCAGGGAGTTCAGTAATACCCTTCCGCCTCCGTAAGAACCCTCAGAAGGTCTTCGAGTTCTTCCTTTTCTTCCATGGCCTTGCTCGCGAGTTCAAGGGCCTTTCCCGGGTTCTTTTTCTTGAGGTGGTACTCAACGAGTTCAACCTCGTCGAGGGTCTCGTTGGATGTCTTCTCGGCGGCGTACTTCTTGAGGAACGCCAAGCGAACCCTGACCTTGTACTCAAGTTTGTTGAGAGTATTTAGGGTGTTCTTGTACGCCTCTATTCCCTCTTTGGTCTTTCCTATGCCGATTAGAGCCTCCGCAAGCTCCATCAGCTTCTCCGCGGCCATCTCATCGTTTCCAGCCGAACGGTGGGAGCTGGCAACCTGATAGAGCATTCTGGCCGTGTTGAGGCCTATGAGCTTCATTCTGTTGAAGTTCCGGGCGAGCATGTAGGCGTACTGGGCTTTAACGAGGTAAGTTGTTGTCCCGTCGAGGTCCCCGCTGGAGTAGGCGAGCTTGCTGGCCTTCTCGTAGTTTCTCGCGGCGGTGTCCATCATCTCGATGTAGTGGATATCGTAGCCGAATATTACCCTCGTATACTTGGCCAGTTCGTAGAACGCGTCCGCCGCTCCGGCTATATCTTCTCTCTGGACTTTCTCCTCCGCCAGCTGGCCGTAGAGCGTTATGAGCTTCTCCGCCATGCGTTTGTATCCTTCCTCGTCTTCAATCATCCTGTAGTACCTGAAGGCAGACTCGTACGCCCTGATTGCCAGCTTAACGTCGTTGTTCTCCTCATAGGAGTTGCCGAGGTCCTCGTAGATTGTCGCAAACTCGCTTGCATACTTTTTGAAGTGCCTCTGGTCGCTGAGGGTCAGAAAGATTTCAAGGACGCTCGTGCAGTAGTCGTCGAGTGCGTCAATATCAACGTCCGGCTTGAGGATTTCCCTCTCTATCAAGTCTATGTAGAGGTAGGCCGCCTTCAGCAGGGAAGGCCGTCCCTTTTCAACGCCCGCTCTCTTAACGAGGAAGTAGCCAAGGTATTTGTAAAGCCTCGCGGCGTCCTCCTTATTTCCAGCCTCTTCGTATCCTTTAGCGGCCCTCAGAATGAGCTTTAGGCCCTCCTTCACCTTGCCCTCTTCAATGTATTTGAACCCAAGTTGCTCAAGCTCTTCAGGAGGTGACTCGAAGAGTGATACCAAGTTCCTCACCCCTCTTCCCGAATCTTGGATTGGTTCGGCGCAACAATATTTAAGCGTTGCTTAAGCCCGGATTATTCGGTAGCCCGAAGCCTTTCTCAGCCTGTTCATAACCGCGAGTCCGAGTCCCCGCTCCTCAACACCCTCCGCGATTATAACGTCAACTCCACGCCTGTCGAGCTCCCTCAGTGCTCTGAAAAGATTCCTGGCGACGTCTTCGACGGTCTTTCCGAGATGGAAGAACTCGTCGGCCTCGAACTCTTCAGTCGCCATTACTCCCACGCGGTAGCCCTTCGAGCGGTACTCCGCAATGAGCTCCTCAATCTTTTCTCTGACCCTCTCCCTCGGCCCCTCAACGACAACAACCTGCGCGTTCGGTGAGTAGTGTCTGTACTTCATTCCCGGTGCTCTGGCGAGGTCAACGGCCTTTCCCTTGACGGCCGGGTGAATCTCGACCGGGCCGATGACCTTCTCAATCTCCTCAAGGGGCAACCCGCCGGGCCGAAGGAGCGTCGGTCTCTCGGAGCTGAGGTCTATCACCGTCGACTCGACCCCGACCCAGGTAGGCCCGCCGTCGATTATCGCCTCTATCCTGCCGTAGAAGTCATCGACCACGTGCTCCGCCAAGGTTGGACTCGGCTTCCCGCTTATGTTGGCCGAAGGCGCCGCGATGGGCGTGCTGGCCTTAATCAGTGCGAGCGCTATCGGGTGGGCCGGCATTCTTACGGCGACGGTGTCGAGTCCACCGGTAGTAACGAGCGGGACCTCCTCCCTCTTCGGCAGGACTATGGTTAAGGGTCCTGGCCAGAACTTCTTCGCTAGAAGTCTGGCCTCCTCGGGAATCTCCCTCGCGAGCTTCTTCAGGTCGTCAAACTCTGCTATATGAACGATGAGCGGATTATCTGCCGGTCTTCCCTTGGCCTCGAAAATCCTCCTCACGGCCTTTTCGTTCAGCGCATCCGCACCGAGTCCGTAAACCGTTTCGGTTGGAAATGCAACGAGCTTTCCCCCAAGAATCAGCCTGGCGGCCACCTTAATCTTTCTCTCGTCCAGACCGTCTCGCATGTTTATCACAATCGTCATGCTCCCACCCGTTGAAATCCCTAAAAAAGCCGTTAAAAACCTATCCCGCGAGGGACTCGTAAAGGGCTTCAACCTCCATCGCGACCTTCTCCCACGAGTAGAACCGGGCAACGCGCCTTCCGATTGTTCCCGCCTTTCGGTTCGCCTTCGGCTCAAGGAGCCTTTTTACAGCCTTTACAAGCTCGTCAAAGCTTTCAAAGGTCAGGCCATTTTTTCCCTCGCGTATCAGCTCAGGGATAGCACTCACTCGCCTTCCAACGGCCGGAACCCCGAGGGAGTTGGCCTCCAGAATCACGAGGCCGAAGCCTTCCCTCCTTGAGGGGAGGACGAGCAGTCTGCTCTCTGACAGGATTCTGTTCACGTCCCTCCGGTAGCCGAGGAAGCGAACGTTGCCCGGGGCGTTCTCTTCAAGCTTCCTTCTCAGCGGACCGTCGCCAACGACGAGGAACTCCTCGTGGGGGAACTGTCTTGCAAGCTCGATGAAGGTTTCGGGCGATTTGTAATCCCTGAGCGCCCCGATGAAGGTGATGTACCTCCTCTCCGCTGGGATTTCCTCCAGTCTTTCAACGCCGTTGGGGATTACCCTGACGTTTTCTGCTCCAAGTCTCTGGGCGAGCCTAGCCAGGTAGTGGCTGACCGCTATAACAGCGTCCGCCCTCTCGAGGCTTTTTCTAACGTAGAGTCCTCCAAGCGTCAGCTCCGCCGTGTGCTCCAAATCGCTTCCGTGGGCGGTAACCACGAGCGGAAGGTTGAGCCGTTCCTTCGCCAGAACCCCGGCGAAGCTTGTCGTTCCAACGAAGTGGGCATGGATTATATCGAACCTGAAGCGCCTGTGGAGCCGAACTATCTTTCTCGCACCTAAAAACGCGAAGCTCGTCCCCCTCAGCCCGTAAACCGGTGGAACTCTAACCTGGTGAACCAGATTCCTCTCGAAGTCCCGCGGCTTGACCGGGCCGTAGGTGAGAACGTGGACCTCGTGCTCTCGCCTAAGCTCCCTGACGAGGTTGTCGAGGTGCCTCGCAACGCCCCCGCCGTGGGGTGGATAGTGGCCGACCATGAGGATTCTCATGTGCCGGGATTGGAAAAGGGAGTTAAAAAGCGTTTGGAAAGGTCTCGCGGAAGAGTTTTTCGGCGAGTTCTCTCAGCGAGAGCCCCTCCCTCTTCGCGAGCTTTTCGAGGAGCTTCTGCGCCCTGCTGCCGTATTGGGCGGCTTTCTTCTCCCGATTCGCTATCCACT
>NZ_JAMONU010000202.1 GCF_027066465.1 Thermococcus sp. | reverse complement strand
ACCGCCTCCGGAGGCCCAAGAGTTAGCCAAAATAAGAAGTAGGAAACGAGAATATAAGCTTCTTCGTAAAGATAATTAGCTAACTACCTTAGCGAAAACTTAGCGAAAGAGAAGAATTCTCGCCAATTTAAACGTGGCATCAATCCGACTGGCAAGAAGATAGGGAGCATTAAGATAATGCGGAAACAGCGGACTGAAAACAGGGCTAAACAGCAACGAAAACACGCCAGCAACAGCAACCGAACCCCAAAAGGCCCTTCTGCTAAGCCTCCTCGCGCCATACAAAGCAACAACCAAAAGAAGCGGCCCAAAAAGCCATTGATAATGGTCTCCAATCGCCATCATGGCCCAATAGTTGCTCAATGCCAGCTCAAGGAATGGTAAAACAAGAAGGACCATTCTCTTTCCTGCAAAGAGTGGCAAAAAGCCAGTACTCAAAAGAGAAACACTCACAAGATACACCACAAACCGCCAAAGAACCTTCCCCGTGTACCTGTTATAAAAATGAAAGTGCGAAAAATGCGGAATAACCACAAACACGCTTAAACCAATCCAAAACACACCCGCAGCCCCAAAAAGAAAAGCCCATCTAGCGTTCCTTTTGTAATTCAAAGCCAAGAGATAAAGGCCCACCGAGATTGGGAACAAACCCGCATCCTCCCTCACAAGAAGAACCACAAGAGACACCAAGAAGGCCTTCACATACTCTCCCTTTTCAAGATAGTACAAAGAGAGGAAGATAAAAGGCAATGCAAGAGAAACAGCATGAAAATCAAACCTCAAAACGCCCAAAACAAAAGGACTGAAGAGATAAAGGAGCGTAAAAGCAAAGGCCGCATTCTCATCTTTAAGGATTAACTTTGATAGCTTGAAGAAAGGAACCGCCGCGAGAGTTACTGAAAGCGTCTGAAGTACCAAAAGAAGGTCCGCCGAAGGCCATACCTTGTAAAGAGGAAGTATCAAGAGGAGAATGGGTGAATTGTGAACACCAAAATGGCTAACTCCCTCAATGTGATTATAGAAAAAGCCTGCCCCGTGTATCGTTGTTGAGAGACTCTCATTGAAGATAACCAAGTCAGTAGGCGTGTACCCTAAAACCAAGAGAACCTTAACGCGGAAAATAGAGTATAAGGACATGACAACGAAGTAAACAAACAAAACTCCAGCGAGAGCCTTTCGCACGTTTCTCACCTTTCTCCGATGATTCTATGAGGGGGTACGTTTCCGAAGGTTCGGTAATACTTTTCTCTGATTGCTTCTCTGATGACTGCGGACTTGTTTCCTACTCCCAATTTTCTCGAGAGAATTTCTATCATTAATAATGTTTCTCCATCAAAGCTAAAACCTCTCACCATTTTGCCCATCTTCCGCTCACCTCCTTCCGGACTTTTAACTTTTCAAAAAGCTCAAGCTCGGCCCGTTTTACCTCGTGCAGATAGAGCAGGTATTTCAAATGCCGCTCAACATCGCCATGCCAGACTGGCATGGAAAGCCAGCTGTGGAGCTTCGCTCTCCAACCGCCCCTTTTGAGAGTCTCAATGTTCCTTTCAATTGTCATGATTTGCTCTTCTACGAGGCGCCAGGGGCGGAAGAGAGTGTCGTATAATAACAAAGCAAGGTAACCTAACATAATGGCAAGCACTGAGGTAAAGAGCGCCTGCCGAATCAGCTCAATCATCTCGGTCACCTTCCAGGATTTTCTTTAGTTTGTCCACAACTGCAGAATACCATTCATCCGCGAGGAGAGTTTTGTTTAGGTAGTGAGTTGCTCCAACGCGTTCACTTGTGCGTCCTTGAATAAAGTCAGCAATATCTGCGGGGACACCCTGACGGATAAGGAAAGTGTAATGCCATTTTCTTAGAGTGTTTGCGGAAACTCTACGATATCTCACGAGGTCTTTTGCGGTATTGTACTTTACATTCCATGGTTCGAGTTCTTCGAAGAAGTCGAGCGGTCCATATGCCCAAAAGGCCTTCTTTTTGCCCTTTGTCATTGAGAAAATTGGGTACTTCGCGGCTTTTTCGTTGATTATCTGGAGCTTTGTATAATCATATGTTCTAAGAAGTTCAACGGCCTGACTCAGGCGAATTCCTGAAAATACGAGGAGGAGAAATAAAGATTTTGAGATAATTCCACGCTTTTTGACCTCAAGGTAAGCTTTTCTGACTTCATCGTCGCTGATGAAGACTTCTCGCACTCCAACGGGTTTTAGTTTGATGAGCTTCTTGATTTTCTCATAGGTGTTTTCATTAATTATCTCTTCCTTCTCCAAGTATCCTGCGAATTTTCTGAGGGCTTTGGCCAAACATCGTTTCTGTCCCTCTTTTCGGAAGGCCGACTCAAGGTCTCTGAGTGTTTTGATTGTATGCCGACCAAAGAATTTGTCGAGAGCTTTCACGTAGTCTTTCTTTGTTTCTTTGCCTACTTCTCCTGAGAGCCATTCAATAAAGGAGCTTCTTTCTTTGGCCCAAATCTCGTTTAAGCTCCCTTCTAAGCCGGAGGTCGCGGGTTCGAATCCCGCCGGGCCCGCCATAGTTTTTCTGACTTTTAAGTTGTCAGCGGTGTTCTTCGTTAAAGGTCAATGCACATAAAAGTTCCCCGTAGTTAATAGTTGAGCTTAACTCTCCCGGTAATGTCAAATATCTCCTTTTTCGAAGTCCTTATAATCCACCATCCGAAAAATCTTCGAGGTGGTTTCATATGCAGGTTGAGGGTGGTTACTGGGGCAGGATTCTGCGCGTTAACTTGAGCACGGGGGAGATAAAAGTAGAGCCTCTACCCGAGGAGTTCCCAAGGAAGTACCTCGGTGGTGTTGGCTTTGGAACGAGACTCCTCTACGACGAGGTTCCGGCCAAAGCCGACCCTCTCGGGCCTGAGAACAAGATGATTATAACGCCGGGTCTCTTCGTCGGAACGGGAATCGGAACCGGCTCGAAGACGGCCTTCAACTTCAAGAGTCCCCTCACCGGCGGCTACGGCCGTTCAATGGCGGGAGCGAAAATGGGTGAGGAACTCAAGAAGGCCGGCTACGACGTTCTCATCATAGAGGGACAGAGCGATGAGCCGGTTCTCCTCTACATCAAGGACGACGAGGTCAAGCTCGTTCCGGCAAACGATTACTGGGGCCTCACCACCGGCGAGGCCAGAAAGAAGGCCAAGGAGGAGTATCCCGGCTTCGCAACGGCTTTTATCGGTCCGGCAGGCGAGAACCTCAGCCTGATATCAATCATCGATACCGATGAGAGGCAGGCCGCACGCGGTGGTCCCGGAGCCGTCCTCGGAAGCAAGAGGCTCAAGGGAATAGTCGTTAAGGGAACGAAAAAGATACCCATTGCAAAGCCGGACAAGCTCAGGGAGCTTATCTTCTACTGGGCCAAGGTTTTCAAGGACCACCCTGCCACTAAAGCCGACATGGACTACGGAAGCGGCGAGTTCCTCGACTGGATGAACCGCGAGAGGGGAACCTTCCCGGTTAGGAACTGGCAGATGGGCTTCTTCAAAAAGGCATATGAGAAGCTCAAGGAGATGCAGGAGAAAGGTTTGCAGTTCAGGGTTCACATCGAGATTGACCCCTACTACTGGGCGCCCAAGTACCGCGTCGGGAGAAGACCCTGCCCGATGTGCAACAAGCCCTGCAGCCAGTACGTTAAGGTTGAGAGCGAGAGATGGGGCACCTTCATGGTGGACGGCCCAGAGTACGAGACTCTCTACTCCTTCGGCGGAGCACTTGAGCTTGACGACTTTGAAACCGTTGCCTACCTCAACTACCTCGCTGACGAGCTCGGTCTTGACACGATTTCAGCGGGTGTCACCATTGCCTGGGCCATGGAGGCCTACGAGAGGGGCCTTCTCACCAAGGAGGAAACTGACGGTCTCGAGCTGACCTTCGGAAACGGTGAGGCGGCGGTTGAGGCCCTCAAGAAGATGGCCTACCGCGAGGGCAACCTCGGAAAGCTTTTGGCTGATGGCGTCAAGAGGGCCAGTGAGAGGCTCGGAAAGGAGAGCTGGAAGTTCGCGATGCACGTCAAGGGCATGGAGCCTCCGGCGTACGACGTTAGGGGAATTAAGGGAATGGCTTTGGCATTCGCTGTTAGCGTTCGCGGTGCCGACCACCTCACCAGCGGCGCCTACGGAACCGAGCTGGTCGGCAAGTGGTGGAAGTTCGAGGGCGTTGACAGGACTAAGGGCGAGAACAAGGGCTTCGAGATTGCCTTCCACGAGAACCTCATGGCGGTTTACGATGCCACCGGAACGTGCAAGTTCTCGAGGCACATGTACTTCCTCGAGGGCTTCCCCGACCTCATCGAGGCGGTAACGGGAATGAACATCGGCGAGGCCGAGCTGATGGTCATCGGCGAGAGGATAATGAACATAGCGAGAGCCTTCAACGTCCGCGAGGGCTTCACAAGGAAGGACGACACGCTCCCGTACAGGATTATGTGGGAGCCGATTCCGGAGGGACCGAGCAAGGGCCTGCACGTCCCGCCGTGGGAGCTCGACAGGATGCTCGACGAGTACTACCAGGCTCGCGGATGGAGCAGGGACGGAATCCCGACCAAGGCCAAGCTCATGGCCCTCGACCTGCCGGACATCGCGGACGACATTGGAGCGGGAATCTGAAGGTTTTTATCCCCTCCCCCCTTATTCTCCCCGGTGGGGGAAATGGACGAGAAGCTCAGGGCCTGTAAAAACTGCCGCTGGTTCGGGCCGATTGATTCATACTTCCTGACCTACGGGATGTGCAGGAAGCACATGAAGACCGTCCACATGAACTTCGTGTGTAAGGATTGGGAGCCGTTATGGGGCGAGCGCTAAAGCGTCCCTCCAGTCGAAGACTCTCGCGTTCTCTGGCTCCCGTGGGAGGACGCTTCTGTCCGGAACGACAAGGAGGTTAACCTCAGCTCCAGCGCTCTCAAACTTGTTTTCAGCCTTTCTAATATCCCGCTCTCTAAGCTTCTCCTTCCACTTGACCTCGGCGACCAAGTAGAGCCTCCTGTTCTTCACGAGGGCAACGTCGAGCTCAAGTTCCGGCTTCTCGATTCTGACCGGCTGAAGGCCGTAGTGCTGGGCGAAGAGACGTTCAAAGAACACCTCTACGTAGTGGGGCAGTTTTTCCTCCAGCAATCTGCGGACGGTTTTCTGGGGAAGACCGGTCTCGAAGAAACCGTACTTTGCATTAAGGTAGTACGCGAAGTCCACGAGGGGCGATACGTGGCGGTAGCGGTAGACCTTTCTCCTCTTTCCAAAGACTGAGATTCTCTCAAGCAAGCCCATTCCCGCGAGGATTTCTAGATATGGCGCTACAGCTCCCGGGGAAGCGTTCTCCATCAATCCCCGAGAAGATAGCTCCCCCGCTATTTCCCCAGTGCTCACCTTTCCCCCGGCAACGGCCTCAAGGATTGCCCAGTATCTCCTGGTAAGCTCGCGCTCCTCCTCGGTGAATATCTCGCCCACGAGGCCGGGAACGTAGTCCTTGAGAACGGTACCGAGGACGTCA
>NZ_JAMONU010000201.1 GCF_027066465.1 Thermococcus sp. | reverse complement strand
AGAACTCAAGCTTGCTATAGTTCCACTCATGCCCCTCCGGACTTTCCGAGCCGAAGGCCAGCCTCGCTAAGCTTTTCGCGACTTCCAGTGCTTCCCTGTGGGAGTAAAAAGAGATGTGCTTGAAGACCTGAAGGTCAGGTAAGCCGAAAACGTGGTCGAAGTGGCCGTGGGTGATGAGAACCCGCTCCACATTCCTGTTCAGCCTCTCCAGGTGGTAGTGCAGGTCTGGACTCGGGTCAACGAGCGTCCCCCCGAAATAGAGCGAAAACCGCGTTCTCCTTAAGGCCGGATTAATCCTCGCCCGCGAGCAGTTCTCGCAGGTGCAGAGGGGCTTGGGGGTTCCGCTGTATGAACCCGAGCCGAGAATCACGACCTTCATTCCCTCACCCCGCTCTCCTCTCTGCTGATTGCTAACGTTCCGAGGGTTATTAAGGCTAAGCCCGCGAGATGGTAGGGTGTTACACTCTCGCCGAGGAGCACAATCGAGACGAGAACAGTTAAAGCGGGCGCGGGCGTTAAAATGGCCGTCGCCTTCGAGAGGTTAATCCGCGCTATCGCCAAATACCAGAGGCTCTGGGTGAGCGCTATTATCAGCCCCTCTGCCAGCGCGAGCTTAGTGAAGGCGAAGCCGGTAATAAAGGCGGGAACGAGGAGGAGAAGCCCGCCGAAGGTGTTCCTCAGCGTCGCTATCGTCACCGGGCTGTAATCGGTTCTCTTGGCTATTGCGTGCCCGAGCTGCCAGAAGAGGGGAGTCAGGAGAAGCAGAACGTCGCCCTTCAGAAGGCTAACCCTTCCCTGCGCGACCACGAGGAAGACGCCAGCGATTAGGGCCAATGCCGAAACTACCGCCCTTCCGGTTATCCTCTCCCTCAGGAGGAGCCACGAGATGAGGAAGGAGTAGAAGACCTCGAAGCGCGTGAGTATCGCCGAGTTTACAGCGGTGCTCAGCCTCGTTCCATAGGAGAAGAGAGAATAGGCTATTGCCGTCGCGAAAAGGCCCGTTAGAAAGGTCTTCCTCAGCTCGGCCGGCCTCTCAAGGATTTCTCTTGCCTGACCGCCAAGCAGTATAACCGGCCAGAGGATTAGCGAGGCTATTAAAGCGGACAGCGAGGCGAAGGCGAATGGATTAACCGGGTTGGCCTTAATTACGGCCGGCTCGAGACCGAGCAGGACCAGCACTGTGAATGCTAACAGCGTCCCCTCTGTTTCGCGGTCCATGAGCGAGGTTGGGCGGTTGGGTTTTATGAACTTTCCCTGACCATCGAAAAGGTTAATTATCGTAACTTTCACAGTTAGTACGGTGGTCGAATGAAGCGCTTCTCCTTCGTTGTCCTTCTCCTCCTAACGGCTCCCTTAGCACTTGCAGGGTTTCACTATACCGGCTCGGGGTTTGGTTACACTGCGAACGTTTACCTTCGAAACGTTTCCGCAGTTGCGCTCTCCAACGGAACGCTCGTTCCGGCCAGCGATTCTTATCAATACATCGTTCACGTTTCTTTCCCCGTTCCTGCACAGCTTATCGGTTTCTACGCCAACTTCAGCACGCCGGGAAAAATCTACGGCGTCGTCTGCTCGGTTGAGAACGAGTTCGGGTCTTATTCCTCCGATGGGATTGTGTATCGGATTTCCTCCGGCTACGTAGCTTCCTGTGATTTTAGAGAGACCTACAATGAGGGAGCTGGGCCATTTTACGACCCTTCCATTCCGAGGTTTAAGATGGTGAAGGACTTCGCGGTTTCCATGAAGTTTTTCGTACCTCCCAACGCCTCGCTCAACGTAACCGGTGTGGTGGCCTTCCTCTACCGTTCCAGCACCCCCACAGACTTTGTAATCCTTAAGACGGCAGGTGGCTACGATTTAAGGGTTGAACCCGTACGTTTCTCGTATCTGGCCCTTAGAACCTTGACCAGCAGGGACGCTGTAATCGAGCTCCTCGGTAGCAAAAATCCCTCCGATTACTTGAACCTGACCTTCAATACCTGCAACTGGTCAGAATCCGGGAGGGTTCTCCTCCAGTTCTTCTCGGCCGACCCGAGGTTCCACACTGGGGGCCGTTACCTCCTTGTTGAGCCTTCCGACTGCGGGAACGTCAGTTTCCCCGACTTCAAGAGGCGGTGGGTCGTCTTTGAGGGGCTTCACGTTAAAAGTTTGAGCGAGATTAGGGGCGTTTTCATAACTGGGACCGTTTATGAAGCGCCGACGGACGATTGGGAGCTCCGTTACTGGGGGATGAGGATTATCTCGGGTTTCCTGCTCGGTGTCGTGGTGGGCCTCTTCCTTGGCTGGAGAAAATGGAAGGGGACTTAATTAGGACCTCACGAGACTTTCAAAATCCCTCATGTCGAAGACCAGCCCGAGGTTTTCCTTCCCCTCGATTCTCTTTGCGATTAGTCCATAGTGCTTCTCGTAGCCCTCCAATCCAACGAGCTCGGCTTTCTTTTTGAGCTGTCTCAGGACTTTCCTAGCCTTTCCCGCCGTTAGGTCGCTCTATTGGGATTTTGAACTCAATCCCGTATGTTGGCAAATTCTCTAGGCATGATTATATAAGCGCGATTAGAGTTTTTATCTGGGAACGTTGATTTGGTATATTTGGGCCCTTCTCCATAGTACAGCACGGTGGTGAGCTTGAAGAAGGTTGAGAGCGAAACCCTCGGGCTTGTACTGGTCGAGCTCCGCAGGATAAGGCGCGAACTCCAGAGGCTTGAGGACCTTTTAATGGAAGAGAGCCTTGAACTGAATGAAGATGAACTCGAAGAGCTCCTAAGGGAAGCCAGAGACGAGTCCATTGAGTGGGTCAAACTTGAAGGCCTACCGAAGTAGGTCAAAAGTTAGAAACTTGAGCAAAGGGGTCGGCTTATATAATGAATTTCCTCACTTTCCAAAAACTTTAAATTCTCCTCTTCCCTTTCTCTCCCCATGCTCGGTGGTCGTTTTTGGCTTTGGTGAAGTTCCTCTCTTCTGCACCGCCTTAGCTACGGGCTTCGTTTCCACTGGAAATGGAGGTGTTGGAATTGGAGTTTAAGGTTACCCCCTGGGACGTTGAAGGTCTCGTCGACTACGACAAGCTGATAGAGCAGTTCGGAACCAGCCCGCTGACGGACGAGCTGTTGGAAAAGACTGCAAAGCTTACTAAGAGCGAACTGCCGATTTACTTCCGCAGGCGCTTCTTCTTCTCCCACAGGGACTACGATAAAATCCTTGCCGACTACGAGAGCGGAAGGGGCTTCTTCCTCTACACCGGCAGGGGTCCGAGCGGGCCGATGCACATAGGCCACATAATCCCCTTCTTCGCCACCAAGTGGCTCCAGGAGAAGTTCGGCGTCAACCTCTACATACAGATAACCGACGACGAGAAGTTCCTCTTCAAGAATCTGACCTTAGATGAAACCAAGCGCTGGGCATACGAGAACATTTTAGATATAATCGCGGTCGGCTTCGACCCGGACAGGACCTTCATCTTCCAGGACAGCGAGTTCACGAAGATTTACGAGATGGCCCTTCCGATAGCGAAGAAGATAACCTACTCGATGGCCAAAGCGGTCTTCGGCTTCAGCGAGCAGAGCAAGATTGGAATGATTTTCTACCCCGCCATACAGGCCGCACCGACCTTCTTCGAGAAGAAGCGCTGTTTAATTCCGGCAGCAATTGACCAAGACCCCTACTGGAGGCTCCAGAGGGACTTCGCCGAGAGCCTCGGCTACTACAAGACCGCCGCTTTGCACTCGAAGTTCGTTCCGCCGCTGACGGGCCTCGAGGGCAAGATGAGTGCGTCCAAGCCTGAAACCGCCGTCTATCTCACCGACGACCCCGAGGAGGCTGGAAAGAAAATCTGGAAGTTCGCCCTGACTGGCGGTCAGCCCACTTTAAAGGAGCAGAGGGAGAAGGGCGGAAACCCTGAGAAGTGCGTCGTCTTCAAGTGGCTGGAGATTTTCTTTGAGCCGGACGACAAGAAGCTCATGGAGCGCTATCACGCATGTAAAGCCGGCGAACTGACCTGCGGCGAGTGCAAGCGCTACCTCATCAAGAAGGTGCAGGAGTTCCTGAAGGAGCACCAGAAGAAGAGGAAAGAAGCCGAGAAGAAGGTCGAGAAGTTCAAGTACACCGGCGAGCTTGCCCGTGAGCAGTGGGAGAAGGCGATTCCTGGGCCTCTAAAGGGTTAACCTTTTATACTTTTCTCCCAACTTTTACTTGGTGGTAAATGTGCGTTTCAGGCCGCTGTTGGCTACGGTTCTAATCCTCGTTGTTCTGGCATCTGGTTGTATAGGTGGAAGGACCGCTACGACGTCATCGAGTACCCCTTCAACGTCCTCTCAAGTTCAAACGCCAACCCCTCACCTCGTGCCCCCGTGGAACTACAAGAACGCGAAGGTAACCAGAGGGGTTAGCTTTCGGGAGGTTTGGTCCAACCTCACCAGGGCGCAGACTTACGCTGGAAACGTCTCGCTCTCGTATTCGAACGGAATCGTCACCGTGAACTTCACCGGGGTTGTGAGGAAAGCTAAGTCCGGCGTCTTCGAGATTATGGAGGAGGTTCCCAACGAGAAGCCGTCCGCAATAAACATCACGGTTCTCGTGAACGGAAAAGCCGTGGACCTTGCGTCTCCTCCAGTCGAGGTCTACGCGTACCCGAAGATGTACAACACCCACTTCGGCTATCCTCACTCCGGCTGGCTCATCGTCTACAGGATTCCCGTAAACGGCTCGGCTTTTCGCTTAACGCTGATTTCGAAGTTCAACTACAGAGACTACACATCCGCCTACAACCCTGAGTTCTCTATCCTCGTTCCGGTGCTTCTCGGTGCCGTTCCCGTTGTCGAGGACTTCAACATGACACTCCACTATAGAATCCCCGGAGAAAAGCTCGTGATTCCAGGTTACGGCGTTTTCTCCGGAAGCGGGAGTATAAAGAACTTCAACAGTCCGGACTACCTCAGATATGCTTACATTTATCCTGAAATCGTCCTTAAAAACGTCCGCATCAGGGGCTTCAACGTTACTATGGTCTTCCTCAAGAACTGGTACTCCAACGACACCTACGAGGAGCTTGTCAACGCTACAAAGGTTGGACTCGACACATTCGCCGAGTACACCGGCTACAGCGTGAACGGTAGCGTGTGGTACGTCCAGCATCCCTATCTCCTTAACTCCCAGGTCTCCAACGTCTGGAACGTGGTTTACCTCAAGCGTTTCCTTGACTACGGCTCCGTGACCGATGTCCTCTACATGGACTGGCTGGTATGGTCCCGGAAGTTCATTCCCATGGAGCTCTCGAACTTCCTGAGCATGTGGGAGGTCTTCGTGAGCCTGAAGAAAGTCAATCCCACCTACGCCGGGGAGTTCGTTAAGTCCATGGACTCTTATGGCCTTATGTACACATCCAACGTGACGCTGGCCCAGATACTGTCGAAGAACGAATTCGGGGTCGAGGTTTTCGGCAGGGGCTTCTTCGTGCTCCGCTCCCTCTCAGCTATCATTGGAAACGAGAGCATACTCAAGGCATACCGGGTG
>NZ_JAMONU010000200.1 GCF_027066465.1 Thermococcus sp. | reverse complement strand
CTCGGGGTGGGCAGCCAAGCCGAGGTAGTTGTTGGAGCACATGTTGAGGACCTTCTTGCCGTCGACGACGACCCACGGGCCCTGTGCGCTCTCGAGCTTTCTTATGGTCACGTAGAGACCCTTCTCCTTAAGCTCCTGAAGTTCTTCCCTAATCCAGTCAAGCTTCCCCATGAGAACCACCGGTGTTTTTTGGACACCGAGGTATAAAAGTTTTGCACTGAACCCTTTAGTGCAGCCTAATTATTGCCGTTAAGGTGGTTAAGAGAGCGAGCGCCGCACTTCCGCCGATTTCCAGCCTGTAATCGTGCCTCCTCTCAGGGTATCTTTCGATTAGTTTGATTTCAATTCTAAAATCTCTCGGTCCAGCAACGGTAATTGACAACCCCCAGCCCCTCCTCGACAGCGGATAAACGACCGGCACGACGCCGGTGAAGAAGTCGAGGAACAAATGACTCCCCCAGCCGAGGGCGAAGAGTAGGAAAGGACCGCCGAGGTGCAGACCGAGGAGAAGGGCCGGGAGAAAGGGCAGAAGGGAGTGAAGATAGGAGCGGTGCTCTTCAGCGAGGACGTCGAGGTCGGGAAAGACCGCCCCAATGATGAGCGCCGCGAGTCCAGTTAGCGTCGGCTCACCGGAGAGAGCAAGGTAAATCAGGCCGGGAATCGAGGCGTGTTCGAGCGGGTCCATGGCAAAGCCCTTAAACTCTTGGCTCTCATAAAGGTTTAGGTGGAAACGCATGAGTGAGGAGGTTCGGGAAGTTAAGGTTCTCGAAAAGCCGTGGGTTGAAAAGTACAGGCCCCAGAGGCTCGATGAAATAGTCGGTCAGGAGCACATAGTCAAACGCTTGAAGCACTACGTGAAAACCGGCTCCATGCCCCACCTGCTCTTTGCCGGACCGCCGGGCGTCGGCAAGACCACGGCCGCCCTGTGTCTCGCGAGGGAGCTGTTCGGTGAAAACTGGAGGCACAACTTCCTCGAGCTTAACGCGAGCGATGAGCGCGGAATAAACGTCATCCGCGAGAAGGTTAAGGAGTTCGCAAGAACGAAGCCCATCGGCGGGGCGAGCTTCAAGATAATCTTCCTTGATGAAGCCGACGCTTTAACGCAGGACGCCCAGCAGGCTTTGAGGAGAACGATGGAGATGTTCTCCAACAACGTTCGCTTCATCCTCAGCTGCAACTACTCCTCCAAGATAATCGAACCCATCCAGAGCAGATGTGCAATCTTCCGCTTCAGACCGCTCAGCGACGAGGACATAGCGAAGCGCATAAAATACATCGCCGAGCAGGAGGGACTTGAGCTTACCGAGGAAGGTCTGCAGGCGATTCTCTACGTTGCGGAAGGCGATTTGAGGAGGGCAATCAACGTCCTTCAGGCGGCGGCCGCTCTCGACAAGAAGATAACCGATGAAAACGTCTTTCTCGTCGCGAGCAGGGCAAGACCGGAAGATGTGCGCGAGATGATGACCCTGGCTTTGGAGGGCAACTTTCTGAAGGCGAGGGACAAACTGAGGGACATCCTCCTCAAACAGGGTCTCAGCGGTGAGGACGTGCTGATTCAGATGCACAGGGAGGTCTTCAACCTGCCCATTCCCGAAACCAAGAAGGTCGCTCTGGCGGACAAGATAGGCGAGTACAATTTCAGACTCGTTGAAGGGGCCAACGAGATGATACAGCTCGAGGCTCTGCTCGCTCAGTTCACGATTATGGGCAAGTGATTGCCATGACCGTGCCGTGGGTTGAAAAATACCGCCCGAGGAAGCTGAGCGAGATAGTGAACCAAGAGAAGGCTCTCGAACAGGTCAGGGCCTGGATAGAGGCCTGGCTTCACGGTAATCCACCGAAGAAGAAAGCCCTGCTCCTCGCCGGGCCGCCGGGCGTTGGAAAGACAACGACGGTTTACGCTCTGGCGAACGAATACGGCTTCGAGGTCATCGAGCTGAACGCGAGCGACGAGAGAACCTACGAGAAGATAGAGCGCTACGTTCAGGCCGCTTATACGATGGACATCCTCGGAAAGAGACGGAAGCTCATATTCCTCGATGAAGCGGACAACATAGAGCCGAGCGGTGCCCGCGAGATAGCGAAGCTCATCGATAAGGCCAAGAACCCGATAGTGCTGAGCGCTAACCACTACTGGGAGGTTCCGAAGGAGATAAGGGACAGAGCCCAGATTGTTGAGTACCGGCGCCTAACGCAGAGGGACGTTATCAAAGCCCTCGTCAGGATTCTAAAGCGCGAGGGAAAGACCGTCCCCAAAGAGATACTATACGAGATAGCCAAGCGCTCAAACGGTGATTTAAGGGCCGCGATAAACGACCTCCAGACGGTTGTCACAGGAGGCGTCGAGGACGCGAAGGAGGTTCTGGCCTACCGCGACGTTGAGAAGAGCGTCTTTCAGGCTTTAGCTCAGATTTTCGCGACCGACAACGCCAAAAGAGCGAAGATGGCAACGCTCGGTGTGGACATGTTCCCGGACGAGCTCCTCCTCTGGATTGACGAGAACGTTCCCTACGTCTACTACAGGCCAGAGGACATAGCAAGGGCCTACGAAGCCCTCAGCAGGGCCGACATATATCTTGGCAGGGCGCAGAGGACGGGCAACTACTCGCTCTGGAAGTACGCCACCGATATGATGACGGCCGGAGTTGCAGTTGCGGGCGTCAAGAAGAAGGGCTTCGTCAAGATATACCCGCCGAAGACGATTAAAATCCTCACGGAGAGCAAGGAGGAGCGCTCCCTGAGGGACTCAATCCTCAGGAAGATAATGAAGGGGATGCACATGGCCCGGCTGGAAGCCCTGGAGACGATGAGATACCTCCGCGTCATCTTCGAGAAGAACCCCGATTTGGCCGCTCACTTCACGGTTTTCCTCGACCTGAGCGAAAAGGAGGTCGAGTTTCTCGCCGGGGATTCGGAGAAGGCCAAAACCATCTGGGGCAAGGCCATGAACATCGAGAAGAAGCTCAAGGAGCGGGGCAGGCTGGAGACGAGCGTCCGTGAGGGTCTCAGGAAGGCGAAGGAGAAGGAAGAAGAGGAGACGATGTTGGAAGGGACCGAAGAAACAGGGGAGACAGAGGAAGTTCCCGAAGAAGAACCCGAGGACGGGGAGGAACTCAGCGAGGAAGAGCTTGAAGAGGCCGAGAGGGAGATAGAAGCGGTCGGTAAGAAGGAGAAGAAGTCCGAAAAGAAGAAGGGCAAGCAGGCGACGCTGTTCGACTTCCTGAAGAAGTGATGGTTGCTTTTTGTATTCTTTGCGATACAAATCTTTGCCATTTTTATATTTTCTGCAGGATATAAGGTTGAACTCCAGAGAGAAACGGTGAAGTTTTTGCTGGAGTTTTAGCGGTTATACTCTCCGACGCTCACAACCCCACTCAAGAAGACCGAGAGATTAACATCGCGCCCCTTCAAGGGTTTCCCATGTGCAGTAAGACTCTGTTATCCACGGCATCCATCAAGATGCCAATTATTATGAAAACCACAACTAACACAAGCGCCCCATACAGCCGGAGTTTTGAGGCGTTTCCAGATTTGCATGCATCGTAAGTTCTAAGCATCCAGAGCGCTCCAAGCACTGCAAAGGAGACCGGTATCAGATGGTGTTTCACAAAGTATTCCTGTGCATAGAAGAACAGAGCGAGAAAAAGGGCCGTTGTTCCGGCTATGAGGGCGTTCCAAACCTTGGGTTTCATTTAAAGGCACCCCCAACTTTTGTTTGGACTAAAACTCAAAATCGTTTTGATGAACTCAACTTAGATGTACGTCCGCGCAGACCTTAAACACGTGCGGCTTGAAGTCGCTCACCTTCTTCACCCTCACGGAGCACTCCCTTCCGAGCTTTTGGCATTCCTCGATTATCCTCCTCCTGAAGGCTTCAACCTCGTTTTCGTGAACGAAGTCGTAGTAGTGAAGCCGGCGCTCGGCCTTTGAGAGCGTTAAAGCCAACGCGTCAACGCCCCTCGGCGTCGGGCTTATGACCCTGTCGTATCTCGGAAGCTCGGGCAGGACCTTGAAGGCGTCGCCGTGAATGAACTCTATCTCGCCCTTCAGCCTCTTCCTGTTGCGCTCTACGTTCTCCAGCCCGAGTTCGTAGGCGTCTCTGTTCAGCTCGACGGCCGTTATCTTAACCTTTCTGTACCTCGCTATCACGAGAGCGTAGGGCAGAACGCCGGCGAAGGGAATCAAAATCCTTTCGCCGTCTTTCACCAGCTGGGCCAGCCGATAGCGTTCTCCCTTCATCCTCGGGTTGAAGAAGACCCTGCTTAAATCAACCTTAATCTCGACGCCGTTCTCCCTGTGGACAGTTTCGAGCCTCCTCTCGCCCCAGATTATTGAGTAGTCCCTGATTCGGAAGGCTCCCTCGTGGAAGCCCTTCCTCGCTATCACCTTGAGGAACGGGTGGACCTTCCTCAACGCAAAAACGATGTCCTCAACGCGGTGCTCCAGCTCGGGCGGAATCTGAATAACGGCGATGTCGCCTATAACGTCGTAACGCCTGAGGTACTTCAGCTCCTCCTCGCTCAGCCTCTCTGCCAAAACGCTCTCGAGGTTCTTGTATATCTGTCTCTCGGGCCGAAGCGGAAGCTCAACGGGCAGAACCTCGTAGCCGAGGGAGTAAATTCTCCCGTCCTCGATGACGGGTAAGAGAACGAAATCATTTTCTCTCTTTGGCCGCCTCTTCCCCTCGTAGAGGCCGAGCTTCTTCAGCTTTCTCTTCACCGGCTCCGCTTCCCTCTTCGGAACCCTCAGCGCCGGCATGTCCCTTCCTCCCCTTCACAACGACGCCGAAAAGCGTCGGCCCTATTATCCTCTCCAGCAACTCGCTCACCCGCACCTCCTCAAACTCCCTTTTCAATATTGCCATGTACTCCGGCCTGAGGGTTTTATCGTTGGCGAGAACGAGCACGTGACCGCCGTATATCATGGCCGTGTCCCTTATGGAAAACAGGAACTTTGCCACGGCCCTGAAGTCGGAGTAGAACAGCATGTACTCTATTCCCTCAATGTACACCACTCCATCCTCGCTGGTTCTGAGGAACTCCACGATTCTTTCCGCCAGCACGTGGAGGTTGCTCGGACTGATTGCCTGGGGATGTTCAACCCTCGTGAGCCAGACGTACTCCTCGGGGCTCAGTCCGGTGCTCCTCCGCCACTGGTCGGGATGCTCCCTGGCTATTATCATCAGGGGTGTGCCGAGGTAGGACTTCAGGGCCTTGAGAAGCGTCAAAGCGTCTCTTCTTGAACCCACTATGCCCGCCACTGGAAGGGGACAGAGGGGAACCGGCTTCCTCCTTGCCCTGTGCCTGACCTCGACCTTCTCCAGCAAACCAAGGGCCGAGTTGGAGAGCAGAAGGTAGCTGGCGGTAACAGAAACGGCCTCAAGAACCCAGAAGCTCGGCCCGTAGAGAACCATCAGGAATATGGCAAGTCCCCCTATTATTCCAAACAGAAAGAAGGACACTATAAGGGTAGCCGCAAGCCTCTTTATCGGCCTTGTGTGCCTCTGATACTCGCGGTACGATTTCATCATGCCGTAT
>NZ_JAMONU010000199.1 GCF_027066465.1 Thermococcus sp. | reverse complement strand
CCTGTTCTGGACTTATCTTGCCCTCGTTTATGAGCCTCCTCAGTACGACCATTGCTGCCTCTCTCGCGAGGGCCGCGAGGTCGGCACCAACGAATCCATGGGTCTTCTCGGCAATCTCGTCGAGCATTCTGTCAATCAGCCTGTTCCGGACCTCGGCGTATATCTCGCCCTCACTCTTCAGGGCCTCCTTTACCTCCCCCTCATCCTTAGCTCTCTTCACCTTTTCAATGACGGCCTCTATCTTCTTGGGGTCGAAGTTCCCCCGGCTCTTCATCTCGTTGAGGACCTTGAGGACGGTTGCCTTGTCGTAGTCTGGCTCAAGGGGCATTCCTCTGGTGTGTATCTGGAGTATTTCTTTTCTTCCCTGCTTGTCCGGGACGCCGACCTCTATCTCCCTGTCGAACCTTCCAGGCCTCCTCAAGGCCGGGTCAATCGCGTCAGGCCGGTTGGTGGCCGCTATAACGATTACCTTTCCGCGGCTCTTGAGGCCGTCCATCAGCGTGAGCAGCTGCGAAACAACCCTCTTTTCAACCTCCCCTACAACTTCCTCCCTCTTGGGGGCTATGGCGTCAATCTCGTCGATAAAGATGATGCTTGGAGCGTTGTCCTCGGCTTCTTTAAAAATTTCTCTTAAGCGCTCCTCGCTCTCGCCGTAGAACTTGCTCATTATTTCGGGGCCGTTGATTGCTATGAAGTGTGCGTTGGCTTCGTTGGCGACGGCTTTGGCGAGTAGTGTTTTTCCTGTTCCGGGCGGACCGTAGAGGAGAACTCCCTTGGGTGGCTCGATGCCGAGCCTCTCAAACAGCTCCGGGTGCTTGAGCGGGAGCTCAACCATCTCACGAATCTTTTGAATGGCGTCGCTTAAGCCGCCGATGTCCTCATAAGTGACCTCTGGTATGGCCTCCTCCCTTACCTCAACCGCCTGCGGGAGAACCTCAACCTCCGTGTTGTAGGTTATCTGAACTATTCCCTTGGGAACGGTACTGACAACGACGAACTTAAGCTCCCCGAATCCCATAGGCATTGCCTCAAAGAGGCCGCGCAGAAGCTCGTCGAAGGGTGAGCCGCCGTAGTACATATCGCTCCTATTGCTTGCCACGAGAAGGTCGCCCTTGACGACGGGTCTTCCGAGAAGGTTCTGTTTGACCAAATCACCGGGAATCTGAATGAAGACCCCTTTTTGGGCCGGTGCCAGAACCACTTTTTTTGCTTCTTGAACCTCCGCCCGTCTGACAGTCACGTAGTCGCCTATGCTGACCCCCGCGTTCCTCCTCAGGTAGCCGTCCATTCTGATTATGTCGAGCCCTCGGTCGTCGGGATGCGGGTTCGCCACTATCGCTGCCGTTGTTCTCTCCCCAACGAGCTCGACGATGTCGCCGGGTTCGACGCCGAGCTGCTTCTGATACTTCCTGTCAAAGCGGACTATTCCCCTGCCAACGTCCCTCTTCAAAGCCTCGGCAACTCGAAGCCTGATTTCTTCATATTTCTCCTCGTCTTTACCCCCAAATATCATCTTGAACTCCCCCTGTGAATCCGTATGGCCTCCTCAATCGTGAGGTTACCGAGGGCAACCTCCCGGGCAAGCCTTGAGGGTATCGTTATGTTCCCGCTCAGCTCGCGACTCCTCCGCTTTATGTCTTCTATTTCCCTTTTGGTCGGCTCCCTAACGTGGAGAAGCTCGCCTATCGTTGTTTCCCTTCCTCCCCTCAGACCTATGTTGATTGCGGCAACTATGTCCAGTATTGATGGGCCCTCTACCCCGCTTACCCTTGGAGTAGTTCCGGACTCGTTAACGACTATCACGGGATAATCGTAACCGAGAACTTCCCCAAGGGCCTTCAGGGTCATTATCCTGTGCCTCCTGGCGCCGTGACCGATTTTTATCTTTGAGCCCGGATACTTTTCGAGCAGTTCTATGATTTTATCAACGTCCCGGGGGTTCTCAAGGCGGTGAACTTCAACAACCCTACCGTCAGCCACGACGCTGAGTCCGGGCCTCTCCCCGGGGTCTATGGCTATGAAGACGTTTTTAAACCTCTCCCTTCCCTCAAGCTTCGCGAGCAGTTCGTCTATGAAGCCCTCGTCATGAACGATGACCTTGATTGGGAAGTCAACGGGGTCTCGCTCTCCCGTGAGAACGACCTCAACGTCGTAAGGAATCCTGTCATTAACCGTAAGGCTTAGAAAGGGAATCTTATACTCTTTCAGAACCTTTGCGGCTATGTAGTAGACGCGGGCGTCCTCGGTAACTATCGCGACCCTCATGGTTGGGAGTTCTCACACCGATTATAAACCTTTTTCGGGATTCGTTGAGGGTCGCCCGGCCTTTTAAACTTTTGGAATAAAGTTTATAGCTCCAGAATTTGAATTTAGAGTGAGGGGAGAGTATGGGGCCACCCAAGAAGAAGAAAGTTGTTGAGGAGGAAGAGGAGTTCCTCGACGAAGAGTTCGAGCTTGAGGAGTGGGAGGACGAGGAGTGGGACGAGGAAGAGTGGGAGGAGGAAGACTGGGAGGAAGAGGACGAGTGGTGATGTTTCGTTTATTAAGCGGTTTTGTTTACGCAACCCATTTATAAGCCAACGTTTTTCTTTTCTCCGGTGGTGGCATGGCGTTCCTGAAGGTCGTTTCCCTCGAGGAGGCTCTGGAGATTATAAACTCATTTCCCCTCAAACCGAGGACCGAAATGGTTCCGCTGAGCGAGGCCCTCGGCAGGGTTCTTGCAGAAGATATCGTTTCGCCGATAAACGTGCCCCCCTTTGACAGGGCCACCGTTGACGGCTACGCTTTACGCGCAGAGGACACCTTCATGGCAAGCGAGAGCGAGCCGGTCAGGCTTAGGGTAATCGGCGAGGTGAACGCGGGCGACTTTCCCGACTTCGAGCTGAAGCCCGGTGAGAGCGTCTACATATCCACCGGAGCGCCGCTTCCAAAGGGTGCGGATGCGGTGATACAGTTCGAGGACGTTGACAGGGACGGCGACGAGGTTGTCATCTACAAGCCCGCTTATCCGGGTCTGGGCGTTATGAAGGCCGGAACGGACATTCCAAAGGGAAAGCTCCTCCTCAAAAAGGGAACGAGGCTCGGCTTCAAGGAGACCGCCCTTCTATCTGCCGTTGGTTTGGCCGAGGTCCCCGTCTTCAGAAAACCGAAGGTTGCCGTCATAAGCACCGGAAACGAGCTCGTTCTCCCGGGTGAGGAGCTAAGGCCGGGTCAGATTTACGACATCAACGGAAGGGCAATAGCCGACGCCGCCAGGGAGCTTGGAGGTGAGGCGGTTTTCCTCGGTATAGCCAGGGACGACCGCGGGAGCCTGAAGGCACTCATTGAGAAGGGCGTTGAGTGCTGCGACATCGTAATCCTCAGCGGCGGCGCGAGCGGTGGGATAAGGGATTTAACAAGCTCTATAATTGAGGAGCTCGGCGAGGTCAAAATTCACGGCATAGCGATTCAGCCCGGAAAGCCGACGATAATCGGCCTGATAGATGGAAAGCCCGTCTTCGGCCTCCCCGGCTATCCGACGAGCTGTCTCACCAACTTCACCCTGCTTGTCGCACCGCTCCTGAGAAGGCTCATCGGAAGGGAGAGCGAGGTCAGGAAGGTCAAAAAGAAGCTCGCCCACAAGGTCTTCTCGGTGAAGGGCAGAAGGCAGTTCCTCCCGGTGAGGATTGAGGGCGAAAAGGCCGTTCCGATACTTAAGGGGAGCGGTGCCGTCACGAGCTTCATCGATGCGGACGGCTTCATCGAGGTGCCCGAGAACGTGGAGATACTCGAGGCCGGGGAGGAGGTTGAGGTGCTGTTCTTCGGCTGACCGGAAACCTTTTTTAAAGGCCCTACCCTTTTTCCTTAGGTGTTGGACATGCTTGACATAAAGCTCATACGCGAAAAGCCCGAGGTCGTTAAGAAGGACCTAATCAAGAGGGGCGAAACCGAGAAGGTCAAATGGATTGACGAAATCCTTGAGCTCGACAGGAAGTGGCGCGAGAACCTGAAGAGAATCAACCAGCTCAGGAAGGAGCGCAACCAGCTTGCCGTACAGATAGGCAAGCGCAAGAAGGCTGGAGAGCCTATAGATGACCTCCTAGCGAGGAGCAACGAGATAGTGAAGCAGATTGAGGAGCTCGAGAGGGAAGTGGAAGAACTCAAGAAAAAAATAGACTACTACCTGTGGCGTCTGCCCAACATCACACACGAAAGCGTCCCAGTTGGTGAGAGCGACGAGGACAACGTGCCGATTAGGTTCTGGGGCAAGGCCAAGGTCTGGGAGGGCTTCCTTGAGACGTTCAAGGAGCAGAGCCTCGGAAAGATGGAGTACGAGCTCTTGAGCTGGAGGCCGAGGCTTCACGTTGACATGCTTGAGCTTTTAAGGGGAGCAGACCTCGAGAGGGCCGCGAAGGTGAGCGGTTCGCGCTTTTACTACCTCCTCAACGAGCTGGTCATACTGGACTTGGCTTTAATCCGCTTCGCCCTCGACAAGCTCATCGAGAAGGGGTTCACGCCGGTAATTCCGCCCTATATGGTGCGTCGCTTCGTTGAGGAAGGCGCCACCACCTTTGAGGACTTTGAGGACGTCATCTACAAGGTTGAGGGCGAGGACCTCTACCTCATTCCAACGGCGGAGCACCCGCTCGCTGGAATGCACGCCAACGAAATCCTCGATGGAAAAGATTTGCCGCTCCTCTACGTCGGTGTCAGCCCCTGCTTCAGGAAAGAGGCCGGAACGGCTGGAAAAGATACAAAGGGAATCTTCAGGGTGCACCAGTTCCACAAGGTCGAGCAGTTCGTTTATTCCCGCCCGGAGGAGAGCTGGGAGTGGCATGAGAAAATCATAGCGAACGCGGAGGAGATATTCCAGGAACTTGAGATTCCCTACAGGGTTGTCAACATCTGCACCGGCGATTTGGGTTACGTAGCGGCCAAAAAGTACGACATCGAGGCCTGGATGGCCGGTCAGGGCAAGTTCAGGGAGGTTGTCTCTGCCAGCAACTGCACCGACTGGCAGGCGAGGCGCTTGAACATACGCTTCCGCGATAGAACCAATGAGAAGCCCCGCTTTGTTCACACGCTGAACTCGACGGCGATAGCGACGTCGAGGGCAATCGTCGCCATACTCGAGAACCACCAGACTGAGGAAGGCGTTGTAAAGCTCCCGAAGGTTCTCTGGAAGTACACGGGCTTCAAGGAGATTCTGCCCGCGAGCATGAAGGAGAAGTGCTGTCAGTAATATTGTTTAATTCCCGCAGTACAAAGTCAAATTTCAAATACTTTTTTTACCTTCAATCCTTTCAATCTTGATATTTTTCTTTAGTTCTTGCACTTGTTCAATTAACGTTGAAATTTCGTTTTTGTCCGTAGCCCCTTTAATGTATGGACACTCATCTGAAAGCACGATAACGGTTCTAAATGCGTTCAGTATTTCCTTTATCTTGTTTAGATACTCGTTAAAGCTGGATTCATCGCCGTTTGCTGTTGCAAGCACTAACCCCTTGAAATGCTCTATAATCTCAGGAAGATGATATTTCACAAGGTCATACAAAAGGTATACATC
>NZ_JAMONU010000198.1 GCF_027066465.1 Thermococcus sp. | reverse complement strand
TGTGAATCTCAATCCTGAGGAGTTCCCTCTCGTCGCCAAGCTCCCTGTAAAGCTCCTCCGCCTTCTCGATTAGCTCGAGGGCCTTCTCGTACTCCTGGAGCTCCTCGTGAATCATAGCCATGCTGTAGTATATCCTCGCGGCGTGCTCGATGTTGCCCTTGGCGACCTCCTCTTCAAGGAGCGCCCTGAACAGTTCGAGACTCTTCTCAAGCTCCCCGATGAGGTAGTAGAGGTCTGCCAGGTGGAACTTCAGCTCGAAGTCGTCGCTCTCCTTCGCGAGCTTCTCGAACTCTGAAATCTTGTCCTCGTTGAGTATCTCGTGATAGTAGTAGAGCACGAGCTTGTACAGCTCCCAGTCCTTGCACTCCTTCGCAAGTTTTTCGGCCTTCTCGAGGACCTCCTTAAGCTCCTCGTCGCTCAGGTCGTCCACCTTGTAGTAGAGAATCCTCCTGAGCTTTTCGCAGTTCTTTTCCTCGATGGCCTTCATAATCTCCTCCATGCTTTCACCCCGGTTTTCTAACGCGCCGATGTATTTAATTCTTTGGCTACCTTTTTAACCCCTCCACGAGAGCTATGGACATGCTCCAGGTGATTTTTCTCGGCACCGGCGGGATAATGCCGACGCGCGAGAGGAACGTTCCAGCGGTGGCGCTCCGCTACAATGGTGAGATTATACTCTTCGACGTCGGCGAGGGCACGATAAGGCAGATGAACACGGCAAAGCTCAGTCCGATGAAGGTCGAGAAGATTTTCATCACACACTTCCACGGCGACCACTACCTCGGGCTCGGCGGGTTAATTCAGACGATGAACCTCTGGAACCGGGAAACGCCCCTCCACATCTATGGCCCAAAGTACACCTTCGAGTTCGTGCAGAACTTCCTCAACAGCGGTTTCTTCAGGCCGGTCTTCGATATACACGTCCACGAACTCGGCGAGACGAGGCTTAAGTTCGGCGACTACGAAATCTGGAGCTTCAAGGTCGAGCACGGGATTCCGGCTTTAGGATACGTCTTCAAGGAGAAGGACAAGAGGGGAAAGTTCCTGCCCGAGAAGCTTAAGCAGTACGGCCTCAAGCCCGGGCCGATGCTCGGAAAGCTTGAGCGTGAAGGCAAAATCGAGTGGAACGGCCGGATAATCCGCCTCGAAGACGTTACTGGACCGAAGAGACGGGGAGTTAAGATAGTCTACACCGGCGACACCGAGCCGGCCGAGAGGGTGAGGCTCTTTTCCGAGAGGGCCGATTTGCTGATTCACGATGCCACTTACCTCAGCGATGAAGACCGGGGAGATAGCTACCACTCCACAGTCGAGGAGGCTTGCGAGACCGCGAAGAAGGCAAAGGTAAAGCTACTCGCCCTCTTCCACAGGGCATTCCGCTACACCTACGACGAATACCTGGGCGAAGCCTCGCGGATATGCCGGGAATTCGGCGTGAACTTCGTCGTTCCGAGGGACTTCGACGTTTTAACGTACAAATCTGGCGAGTGGCAACTCCGGAACCTTCTGGAGGGGGAAAGATGAACTATCTCCGCTACGTCAAGCTAATAGGCACGATGCACGTCTCGCCGAGGAGCAGGGAGGAGGTAATCAGGACGATACTGGAGGAGAGGCCGCACGCCGTCGCGATAGAACTCGACAGAGCGCGCTTCTTGGCCATGGAGCGGAACGTCGAGCTGACGCTTGGGGATTCACTCAGAATGGGAAGGGCCGGCTTGATAAACTACGCTTTGGCTAAGGTCGAAGAAAAGCTCGGAGAAACCTTCGGGATGTCGCCCGGCGAGGAGATGAAGGCCGCGATAGAATCTGCAAAGCTGTTGGGAATCCCGCTGTACCTCATCGACGAGGACATCAGCGTAATCCTCGCCAAGATTGCCTCGGCGCCCTTCAGAGAGAAGCTCCTCATGGCGCTCGAGGGCCTGAGCGTTTTCCTGCCCTTTGGGGGCGGGGAACTCGGCGACCCCGTTGAGGAATACAGGGCGATGATGGTCGAGTTCAGGCGTCGCTACCCTTACCTCTACCGCGTCCTCGTCGAGGAGCGCAACGAGGTGATGGCGAGGAACTTGATGGCGATAGTGGATTCCCTCCTCGCGCGGGGAGTTAGGAGGCCTAAGGTTATAGCCGTCGTCGGCCTCGGGCACAAGCTAGGCATCGAGAGGCTCCTGAACGGACGTTACTTTTATATGGAGAAGTGAGGAAAATCCTCGGGGATTGCCATGAGGGACAGGCTTGAGAAGATGCTGAACGTGGAAATACTCGACATGGAGGAAACCGAGGATAAGATTATAGTCTACGTTCCCGCCGATAAAGTCAGAATCGCCGTTGGGAGCGGGGGTGCCGCGGTTAAAGCGGCTGAGCTTGTCATAGGAAAGAAAATTGAAGTCCGCCCCAAGGAATGATTCTTCTACCACCTTCGGTGATACCTGGCGGAAAGGTTAAATAAGTTAAAGCCGAGTTTCTTCGGGTGAGGCGTATGGAGTACAAGAGACCCTTCGGCGTCAGGATTGATGAGAATGGTGTTATTCCCGGGGCAAAGAAGCTCGTTAGAAGGCTCAGCGACATGAGGGGCTACTTCTACGACGAGAAGGCCTACGAGGAGCTTCTCAAGGAGGACCCCGTTGTCTACGAGGTCTACGCAATCGAGCAGGAGGAGAAGGACGGCGACCTCAACTTCGCGACAACTATACTCTACCCCGGCAAGGTTGGGAAAGAGTTCTTCTTCACCAAGGGGCACTTCCACGCGAAAGCGGACAGGGCCGAAATCTACTACGCCCTCAAGGGGAAGGGCGGAATGCTCCTCCAGACCCCGGAGGGGAAAGTGGAGTGGGTGCCGATGGAGCCGGGAACGGTCGTCTACGTTCCACCCTACTGGGCGCACAGGACTGTTAACACCGGCAACGAGCCGTTCGTGTTCCTCGCAATCTATCCGGCAGATGCGGGCCACGACTACGGCTCGATAAAGGAGAAGGGCTTCGCCAAGCTCGTCGTCGAGGAGAACGGCGAGGTTAAGCTGATAGACAACCCGCGCTGGAAGTGAGCGAAACCCTTATTAGTCCTTCCTACTTTTCACTCTTGGTGATACATAATGTGGGACGGGCTTTACGCTTCTGCCTTCGAGAGGGTCAAAGCCAGCATAGGCAACGTTGAGGGCGTTCTCCTGGCTTACAACACCAACATCGACGCCATCAGGTACCTTGAAAGAGATGACCTTGAGGCGAGGATTGAAAGGGCCGGAAAAGAGGAGGTCCTTCGCTACTCCGAGGAGTTGCCCGAGAGAATAACGAGCGTCCCTCAGCTGCTCGGTTCAATCCTATGGAGCGTCAGGAGAGGCAAAGCGGCCGAGCTTTTCGTCGAAAGCTGTTCGGTTCGCTTCTACATGAGGCGCTGGGGATGGGACGAGCTTAGGATGGGCGGTCAGGTCGGCATAATGGCCAACCTCCTCGGAGGGGTTTACGGCGTTAAGGTGATAGCGCACGTCCCCCAGCTCTCAAAGCTCCAGGCGGGTCTCTTTAAAGACGGGCCGATTTACGTGCCGAAGGCCGAAAACGATGAGCTTGAGCTCGTCCACCCGAGGTACTTTAGTGCTGATGAGGAGAGCTGTCTCCATTACATCTACGAGTTTCCCAGGGGCTTTAAGGTTCTCGACTTCGAGGCCCCGCGCGAAAACCGCTTTATTGGAGCGGCCGACGACTACAACACGAACCTCTTCATCCGCGACGAGTTCAGGGAGCGCTTTGACGAGATTGCCTCCGGCGTCAGCCTCGCGATAATCAGCGGACTTCAGGCCCTAACCGAAGACAACTACCGCGAGCCCTTCGAGACGATAAGGGAGCACCTGAAGGTTCTCAACGAGAAAGGCATTCCCGCCCACCTCGAGTTCGCCTTTACTCCGGACGAAACCGTTCGGAAGGCCATCCTCGACCTGCTTCCCGCTTTCTGGAGCGTCGGCCTCAACGAGGTCGAGCTGGCCTCGATAATGGAAGTGATGGGCGAGAAGAATCTGGCAGAAAAGCTCCTCGCGAACGACCCCGTTGACCCGATAGCGGTTACCGAGGCTATGCTCAAGTTAGCTGAGCTCGGCGTTAAGAGGATTCACTTCCACACCTACGGCTACTACCTCGCGCTGACCGCTTACAGGGGCGAGTTCGTCCGCGATGCTCTGCTCTTCGCGGCTTTAGCGGCGGCGGCGAAGGCCAAACTCGGTGACGTTCCCTCGATAGACGAGATAGTCAGGGCCATGGACGTGCCCGTGAACGGGAGGGCAAAACCTGTCGAGGAAGCCCTCGCCAGTGAGTACGGTATGAGAAACGGCATAGCTGAGGTCAACGGTTACCAGCTCGCCTTCGTTCCGACAAAGATAGTGGTCAAGCCGAAGTCAACGGTCGGTATAGGCGACACCATATCGAGCTCGGCCTTCGTCGGGGAGTTCGCCCTGAAAAGGATATAAACTCCCGGTATTTTAGCTCTTCTCAGGTGGTAGGAATGAAGACCGTAATCCTTGCGGGAGGAAAGGGGACGAGGCTGTGGCCCCTCAGCAGGGAGCTGATGCCGAAGCAGTTCATACGCTTCTTGGACGACAAGAGCCTCTTTCAGAAGACCGTTGAGAGGGCTTTAATGTTCTCGAAGCCGGGCGAAATATTCATCGTCACAAACAGGAACTACCGCTTCCGCGTTCTGGACGATTTAAGGGAGCTGGGCGTTGAAATCCCTGAGGACAACATCCTCCTTGAGCCGAGCGCCAAGAACACCCTGCCCGCTATCCTCTGGGCGACGCTCAGGATAGAGGAGGAGTTCGGGAACTCGGTCGTTGCGGTTCTGCCAAGTGACCACCTCATAGAGGTCAACGAGGCCTACGAGAAGGCCTTTGAGAACGCTGGAAGGCTGGCCAGGGACTACCTCGTCACGTTCGGAATCAAGCCGACCAGACCGCACACGGGCTACGGCTACATAAAGCCGGGCGAGAAGATTGAAGAGGACGGGAGGATAATCGGCTACAGCGTCGCGGAGTTCAAGGAGAAGCCGGACCTCGAGACGGCAAAGCGCTACGTCGAGAGCAACTACCTCTGGAACAGCGGAATGTTTGCCTTCTCAAGCTCGCTCTTCATCGATGAGGTTCAGAAGCACGCCCCCGACGTCTGGGAGGCCTTCGAGGAGAGCGGTGACATAGAGGAGGCCTACAACCGCGTCCCGGAGATAAGCATAGACTACGGCGTCATGGAGAAAACCGACAAAGCGGCCGTCGTTCCCCTCAACACGAAGTGGAGCGACCTCGGAAGCTTCGACGCAATCTACGAGGTCCTTGAGAAGGACTCCGACGGGAACGCGGTTCGGATTCGCGGAAAGAACGGTTATCACATCGGTGTTAATTCCAAGAACAACCTCATAATGACCGAAAGGCTTACCGCGACTGTTGGCGTCGAGGACCTGATAATCATAGACACCGGTGATGCATTGCTCGTGGCGAAGAAGGGCGAGAGCCAGCGCGTTAAGGAGGTTTACAAGGCACTTAAGGAGCTCGGCGACGAGCGCGTCATCGTCCACAGAA
>NZ_JAMONU010000197.1 GCF_027066465.1 Thermococcus sp. | reverse complement strand
GGGTTCCTGCGGGGGAGAAACGTTGCCGTTTCCCTTGACGTCCAGCCGAGCAACTACACCGGGCTTGTCTATCGTGTCCTCGTAGGCGAGCTTGATAACGAATGGGCTTTACCCGAGCTCTCCTTCGAGGGCGTAACGCCCTTTGAGAGGCGAGTTTACGAATGGCTCACGAAAAACGTTAAAAGAGGGGCCGTCATAACCTACGGTAGCCTTGCAAAGGCCTTGGGAACGTCGCCGAGAGCCATCGGTGGGGCGATGAAGAGGAACCCGTATCCAATAATCGTCCCCTGCCACAGGGTTGTGGCGAGCGACGGCATAGGCTACTACAGCTCTGGGATTGAAGAAAAGAAGTTCCTGCTCGAACTTGAGGGGGTGAAGGAATGGACAAGCTGAAGGCCTATATAACCGGCTTCCTGATTGCGGTTTTGGCAGTAGCGGGCTTCATAGTGTACGAGTGGGGCTGGCTCAAGCTCCTCCAGGTGGTTCTGACAATAGGTCTCGTGCTCCTAACGTTGCTGCTCCTCTTCTTCACGGTTCTGACGCTCTACGCTGAGAGCTGGAAATACGGCACCGTTCTGGCAGTTTTGACTGCGGTTGCAGGCTACGGCTCCTACCTCGTGATTACGTGGCAGAGGCTGAAGGTTGTCTGCGGGATAGTCATATTCTTCGTTGCGCTCTTCCTCTTTGGAATCTGGTACATAAGCGAGCCTGAGCTGAGCATAGCCGACCGCTTCAGAAACGCTGAAAAGCTTGAAAAGATGGGCAAGTACAGGGCCGCCGCGAGAAAGTACGAAAAGGCCGGAAACTACGAAAAAGCCGCTGAGATGTACCTCAAGCTCGGCTGGCTTGAGAGCGCCGCCTGGGCCTACGAAAAGGCCGGTAGGTATGAAAAGGCCGCTGAGCTTTACGAGAGGCTCTACGAGAAGGAGAAGGACACCTACTACCTCAGGGAGGCCCACGAGTACTGGAAGAAGGCCGGGAACATGGAGAGGGCCGTCAAGGCGCTCGAACGCTACGCGGAGGAGGAGCCTTGGTTCTGGGAG
Organism: Thermococcus sp.; assembly: GCF_027066465.1. Lineage (GTDB taxonomy): Archaea > Methanobacteriota_B > Thermococci > Thermococcales > Thermococcaceae > Thermococcus. The sequence goes on along the minus strand of NZ_JAMONU010000197.1, from coordinate 4,528 downwards.
GATGTTGCGAAGCTTTACGAGGAGCTTGGAAACGAGGAAAAAGCGAAAGAAGCCTGGGAGAAGGCCCTTGAGTACTACATCAAGGAAGCCGAGGAGGAAGGTGTATTCTGGGAGGACGTCGGCAACATAGCGAGGAAGCTCGGCAGGGAGGAGTTGGCCCGCGAGGCCTACCAGAAGTTCCTCGACTACTGCATCAAGGAAGCCGAAAAGGACCCGATGTGGTGGAAGCACGTTGCTGAAGCCTATGAGTACCTCGGTGAGAAGGAGAAGGCGGAGGAAGCCAGGAAGAAGTACGAGGAGTACAGGCAGAGAATCATCAAGGCCAACGAAGAAACCTCGCACTTCCCCGTTTGACTTTACCTTTGGGGGTGTTTTCTTGGACGAGGAGAAGCCGAAGCTGAACATAGCGAAGCTCTCCAAGATGCCCATAAGGCTCGCGATGGAGGAGAAGTTCCTCCGCCTCAAACCGGACGACAGGATTGAAGACCTCATCAAGGGACTTGAGCACAGAACCTGCGCCGTCGTAACCGACGACTCCGGAAAGCTGCTCGGCTTCATATCCATAGACGAGATAATAAACCTCCTTCTTCCTCCATCTGATTACGTTCTCGTCGGCATAGACGCCCTCAGGGAGGCCCACTTCGACTGGGACAGGCCTGTAAGGGAGATAATGAACCCCCGGCCGATAACGCTCTCTCCGAACGATACGCTCGGCTACGCTTTGAGTATGATGCTCGAAACCGGCGTGAGGCAGTTTCCGGTGGTGGAGAAAAAGAAAGTCGTCGGAACCTTCTCGGCTCAGAGCGTTATCCGTCTGCTCAGGGTCTTCGCGCGGTGAGGGGAGTTGATTGAGCTAATCCTCTACCTCGCTCTGATGCTTTTAACTGCGGAAACGTTCGGATGGCTCTTCTCAAGGATTGGACAGCCCATAGTTCTCGGCCAGATAGTCGGAGGAATCCTCCTCGGTTTGGTCTTTCCGCCGACTGAGGAAGTGAAGGACATTTCCATGATAGGCGTCCTTATGCTCCTCTTTCTGGCGGGTCTTGAGAGCAGCGTTGAGGAGCTTAGAGAAGCCGGTAAGAGCGGTTTTTCGGTGGCCGTAGTTGGGGTTATAGTTGCCTTCGCCGTCGGCTTTGCCGTGACGTACCCGTTTAAAGGCTTCGACCGGGCGCTCCTCTACGGCGCGTTAACAACCCCGACGAGCGTCAGCTTAACCGTTAGGGTTCTCATGGAGATGGGAAGGCTGAAGAGCAGGGAGGGCACCACTATACTCACCGCTGCCATAGTTGACGATATACTCGGCATAATAGTCCTAACGGTCGTCATTTCGTCGCTTGTGTCTAGCGGCGTCAGCGTTCTGAGCCTCGTTGAAATCCTCGTTAAGGTGGGCGTCTTCATAGCGGTCATGGTCTTTGTCATGCCGAGGGTCCTCGACTACGCCCTCAGAAAGGTCGTCAGGATAGGATTCGCGGATTCGACGGTTACGCTCTCGATGGCGGCCCTCTTTGCCTTTGCATACCTCGCCGAGCACATGAACCTCGCCTCGATTTTGGGAGCTTACCTGCTCGGCCTTGCCCTGAGCGAGACCGAGTTCAGGAAGCCGATTTTCGAGCACTCAAGGATAATAGCCCACTCCGTCTTCGTCCCGCTGTTCTTCGTCGATGTGGGAATGAACATACCCGTCAGGGACATGGGGAGCGTGGGTCTGTTCGCGGTTCTCTTCAGCGTTGGGGCCATAGTCAGCAAGGTTGTGGGCTGTGGAATTGGGGCTTTGATAGGTGGAATGAGGCCGAGGGAAGCCCTCCGCGTCGGCGTTGGGATGATTCCGAGGATGGGTGTCGAGCTTGCGATGTTAGCTATAGCGATGAAAGCCGGTATAGTGGGAAGCGACGCCTACCTTGTGATAGTCCTGATGATATTCACGAGCACGCTGGTTACCCCACCCCTTCTCAAGCTGGCCTTTAGGGATTAATAGACCCTCCCGACTTCCTCCTCTTCCTCAAGCTCCTCTTCAAGTTCTTTCTCCTTCTCCTCTATACGGCGCTCCATCAGGCTCACAAGGAAGTACATCGCAACCGCACTGGCAACCGAGACCAAAAACATAATGACGACCTTGTTCCATGTGAGGTTTGGGGGAGGGGTTGTCCCGTCTGGAGCCGGGGACACTTCGCTCACCTAACTAAAACTAGCTGAACTCCTATTAACCGTTTGTCCCTGCCAACTTTTTTAAGAGGGGAAGAGAATCAAGGCCGGTGGTTGGCATGATGGGTATGAACCCGAGGCAGATGAAGAAGCTCATGAAGCAGTTCGGCATAAAGATGGAAGAGCTGGAGGGTGTTAAGGAAGTCGTTCTTAAGCTTGAGGGCAGGGAAATAGTCCTCAAGGACCCGGTCGTTACCGTCATGGTCGTCCAGGGTGAGAAGACCTATCAGATTATCCCCGGAAGCGAGGAAGTCAGGGAGGTCGTTGAGATTCCGGACGAGGACATCGAGCTGGTCATGGAGCAGGCAGGTGTTGATAGGGAAACCGCGCTCAAAGCATTGAAAGAAACAAAAGGGGACATAGCGGAGGCAATACTGAAGCTCACCGAGGGCTGACTCACTCCTCCTTTTTGAAGGCCTCTATGGCCTTCACGAGGGGTATCAGGTGCATCAGCGCCGGGCCGCCGGCCATGAGAACTGCGACGAGACCCGCCTCGATAAGCTCCTCGGGCTTTGCCCCCGCCTCAAGGGCCTTCCTCGTGTGGAGGTATATGCACCACTCACAGCCCTGGGCAATTCCGAGGGCGAGCGCTATAAGCTCTTTTTCTCTGGTGGTAAGGGCCTTGTTGTCGAGGGTTTCCCTGAGGAAGCGGGAGAAGGCCGCTATCTCCTTCGGGTGCTCCTTCCCGAGCTTGTCAAGAAGCTCCTCAATCTCCTTAAGTTTGACCTCGACTTCGTTGAACTCCATGGAGACCACCTCTTAGGGAAATAGGAGAGGGGTCTTAAAGTCCTTTCCCGAACGAAACGTTTCTAACTACGGGTTCAGCATTATGCCCTTGTTCCTCATTTTCACGATGTCCTCAATAACGTCTATCAGGCCGGCTATTATCTCGTCGTACTTGCCCCCTTCCTTTCCGTAGATTTCCTTAAGCTTGTCCTCAAGGGCGAACAGGCTCTCGGTTTCGAGTTCGAGAAGCTTCTGGGCTTCCCTCGCCAGGGTGCGCAGGGTTACCCCCCTCGTCCTCTCATCGTCGAGCAACCTCAGAACGAGCTTCAGCAGACCGGAGAGCATTTCGTCGGTCTTAATCCTGTCCGCCAGTCTTACGAGAAGCTCGAGCGCCCCTTCAACGTCCCTCTCGTTCTTCGAGCGGAGAAGGACGTCGAGGAGTGAAGCGAAGAACTTGGACGTCCCTGGATAGAGGGCGTATATGTCGGCGAGAACCTTAGCTGCGGTTTCCCTTGCCCATGTGTTCTTGCTCTTGAGGAACTCGGCGAGAACCGGCAGAATCCTGTAGGCGTCGCTCGGGGTTAAGTGGCTCGTCAGCCTTGCCACAATCCAGAGGGCGTCCATTCTCCTGCTGTAGTCGTCGCTCTCGAGCATGTTGAGGACTTTTTCAAGAATGTGGGGGTCAAGCTTTGCCATCTCGGCCACAATCTCCGTTTTTCCAGCGTCCAGGAGCTTCTCAACGTCGTCTATGCTGTACTTGGAAACGTCAAGCTGTTTCTGAACTTCTTCTCCGGAGGTTTCGTAGAGAGTCGTCGTCTTCTCGAGCTTCTCAAGAACCTGTGATGCCTTCATGCCGACCTTAACGTCGCCTTTCAGCTCTTTAATCATGCCGATGGCCTTGAGCTTGTTCCTCGTCGTTATTTCATCCTCCCTGGCGAGCATTCTCTCTATGGAGTACAGGGCGCGCTCCACTATGTAGGGGTCGGGATGAGCTAAAAGTTCTGTGACGCCCTCGAATATCTCGTTCAGGGCCTTCGAGTCGTCGGTCCTGCTGGCGAGTTCGGTGAGAGCTGTTATCGCTGCACTCTGAACTTCCCTCTTCTTGCTTGACCCGATGAGGGAGAACAGCCAGCGGATTATCCTGTACGCTATTTCCGCGACCTTTGCGCCGAGCTTTCCGAGTCCCTCCGCGGCGTACTCCGTGAGGACGGGCAGGCCCGACTTCAAAACCCCCTTGAGTGTTTCCGTAATCCTCTCGTACTGCTCTTCGCTCAGCTCACCTCTCTCGAGAAGCGCGTTAACCAGCTCTAAAGCCTTGAGCGCGACCCTCTCATCGTCGTCTTTGACGCGTTCAAGAACGGCATCGAGAACCCTCGAGAGCCTCCCCCCAGAGAGCTTCCCCTCCTCCAGCATGTCCATGAGAACCTGAAGAACGTTTGCCCTGACATGGGGGTTCTCGTCGTCGAGGAGTCCAACGAGGACGTCGAAGACCTTATCGTGTTCCTCAGCCAAAGCCCGCACCTCTTTGAGATGCCACGAGAGAAGGTCCTTCTTTATGCCCTCCCTGTCCACTATTATGTCGCCACCCTTTAGCACAAGG
>NZ_JAMONU010000196.1 GCF_027066465.1 Thermococcus sp. | reverse complement strand
CGAGCCTTTTTAAATCCTTGAGAACTGCATCCAGCTCCCCATTTTGGGCTTCCATTTTTCAAGCCTCCTTGAGCTTTAGGATATATAATCCCGCCGGATATAAAAGCATAAGGGGGTTAAACGGCAACCCTTAAATCTTGGTTTAAGAACTCCAAGCGGTGGTCGTATGATAGCCTTCGGTCCCGTTCCCTCGAGGAGGCTCGGCAGGAGCCTCGGTGTGAACAACATACCCGACAAGGTCTGTAGCTACGCGTGCGTTTACTGCCAGATAGGGAGAACCCTCACGATGAAGGTCGAGAGGGAGGCCTTTTACGAGCCCGAGGTAATCTTTGAGGAGGTCTCAGAGAAGGTTGAAGCCGCGATGGAAAAGGGGGAGAGGATTGACTACGTTACCTTCGTTCCGGACGGTGAGCCAACGCTTGACATCAACCTCGGCCTCGAGGCCGAACTCCTGAGGGAGCTTGAGGTTCCTCTGGCAATCCTCACGAACTCCTCACTCATCTGGAGAAAGGACGTCAGGGAAGACCTCTCGCTCTTTGACTACGTTTCCCTCAAGCTGGACGCGGTAAGCGAGAACCTCTGGAGGAAGATAGACAGGCCCCACAAAAGCCTGTCTCTCGAGAAAATCCTCGACGGCATGCTCATTTTCAAGGACGAGTTCGATGGGACGGTCGTTACGGAGACCATGCTGATTAACATCGACTACGGCAACGAACTCGAAAAAATAGCGGACTTTCTGGCCGAGCTTGGGCCTGACAGGGCCTACATCGCAGTTCCCACCAGGCCCCCGGCCGAAAAGTGGGTGGAGCCCGCCCCCGAGGACACTGTGAACAGGGCCTATCAGCTTTTTGCGGAGGCAATCGGCGAAGAGAGGGTGGAATATCTAATAGGATACGAGGGCAACGCGTTCGCATCTACCGGGGACGTCGTCGAGGACATACTCTCCATAACATCCGTCCATCCAATGCGTGAGGATGCCGTCAGGGAGCTCCTAGCGAGGAACAACGCCGACTGGAGTGTTGTTGAGAGGCTTCTCAGCGAGGGCAAACTCGTGAGACTTGAATACAATGGAAAGGTCTTCTACATGCGTGCTCTGAGGAGCAGAAAACCTTAATTATTGAGCGGCTCAGATTAGTTCGATGTGCGAGTACACCTATGAAAACGGCCAGAAGTGCAGGCTGAAGCCCGTTGAAGGCTCCAAGTACTGTCCGCTCCACATACCCTTTGAGGAGGGCGAGAAGCTACTTGGGGACAAAATCGGGGAAGTTAAGGCCGAAACCTTTCAGCGCCGCTTGAAGGTCGGTCAGAGCTACTTTGAGGGAGTTTACCTTTACGATGCGGTCATCAGTGAGTACAAAACCGAGAAAATCCTCGTCTTCAAAAACTCCCAGATAAAAAACCTCATCATCGAGGACTCTGAGGTTAAGGGCCTCGTTTTAATAAACTCCACTGTCGACAGAGTGATACTCTTCCAGTCCAAGATGGAGGTAGTTCTCGTTAAGAACTCGAGCGTTTTCGGCCTGAACATTCTCCGCGTCGATTTTTCGAGCAACATTTCCGTAAGGGACTCAAGCGTTAAATACCTCATGCTGAACTCGACCCAGTACGTTGGCGAAAATGAAGAGGAAAGCTACGGCGGAAGGAGTGCCAAGGGCCTCGTGGAGTTCTCCAATCTCAGGGACGTGAGGAGAATCGGCGTGAACGTCAGGTATCCCCTGCTCAGGAAGATACTGGAGGGGCATGGTCTCACGGTCTCGGAGGCAGGACGGCGGGCGGTTAGGGTTCACTCCCTCGTTATAAGGAACGTCTCCTTCGACACCGCCCCCCGGTTCAAGAGGCAGGTCAGGCTGTCCATAAACGGCTTCTCCGGAAACCTCATCTTTGAGAACCTCGACGTCTTCGGCCACGTTGAGATAACGTGGAGCAACGTTAAAAGCCCTGAGTTCGTTCACGTTTTCATTCACAGCAACCTGATAATCAGGAGGAGCCAAATTAACGTTGATTTAACTTGGACGATGACCGTTCTGCCGAGCCTTCCCCTGGAGCTGACCGTTGAGGGGTTCGTTGTCATCGAAGACTGCCGCTTCAACAACCCCTACGCCGAGGAGGTCTTCTACCGCCTCGCGAGGACAAGCTGGGAGCGCAGTGGGGACTTTGAGAGAGCCGACAGCTACTACTACCTCGAGATGGTCGCGAGGAGGAAGGCCCGGCTGAAAACGAGGCGGAAGGGCATTAAAAAGCTGGTAGACAGATTTGAGGTCGGCTTTGAGTGGCTGTTCGCCGATTTAACGTGCAAGTACGGAACAGACTGGAAGAGGCCCATAATAATATGGCTCTTTGCAGTCAACGTTCTGTTTCCTCTCCTCTTCTTCGTGACCAACAGCGTTCAGGGGATATCAAAGGTCATGACGTTTCTCGACTACGAGTACTTCAGCATAGTGACCGCAACAACCCTTGGCTACGGCGACTACCACCCCGTGGGAGTCGGCAGGGCCATAGCATCCGTGGAGGCCCTCTTTGGAATGTTCATGTGGGCGGTCTTCCTTACGGTGTTCGCGAGGAAGTACATGAGGTGAGAGCGTGATAGGGCTCATAGTGAACCCAATAGCGGGAATGGGAGGAAAAGTTGCCCTGAAGGGCACCGACGGCGTCGTTGAGGAGGCCATAAGAAGGGGGGCAAAGCCGGTTTCTCCAGATTTTGTCAGGCTTTTTTTAAGGGAGCTGTCCCACTACCCCGAGGCGCGCTCGATGACTTTTCTTACGGGACCGGGCCCGCTCGGCGAGGATTATCTGAGGGAGTTCGGTTTTATCTTTGAGGTAATCCCCATGGAAATCCGCTATCGGGAAATTATGGGCATTAGAATCCCCGACACAAGTTCAGAGCACACAAAAAAGCTAGCCCGCGAGATGCTCGGAAGAGTTAAGCTCCTACTCTTCGCAGGCGGCGACGGAACTGCTCGTGACGTTGTTAGCGTGGTCGATAGGAAGGTTCCAATCCTCGGAATCCCCACAGGGGTTAAAATGTACTCAGGAGTCTTCGCGGTTTCGCCTGAAAAGGCTGCAGAAGTCCTCGTTAGGTTCCTGCGCGGGGAGGCCAAGCTGGAGGAGAGGGAGGTGAGGGATATAGACGAGGACGCATTCAGAAGGGACGAGGTCAGGGCTAAAACCTACGGAAAGGCCCTTGTTCCGGTCGTTGAGAGCCTCGTCCAGGGAAGCAAGGAAGCCATTAAGGCCGATGAAACTGAGGAGCTTGAAGCCCTGACGGATGCCGTCGCGGAGGAAATCCTCGAAAACGATGGGATTTACTTCCTCGGCTCCGGAACGACGCTCAAGATGATTAAAGACAAGCTTGGCATAGACGGGACGCTTCTCGGCGTTGACGTCGTTGCGGTCAGGGACGGCAAGGCTGAACTCCTCGTCAAGGATGCCACCGAGAGGGACCTGCTCCGGTTCGCTGATAAAAATCCAAAGGTCGTCGTTACCATAATTGGAGGCGCCAACTTCCTGTTCGGAAGGGGAAACCAGCAGTTCTCGGCGGAAGTTCTGAGAAGGGTTCCAAAGGAGAACTTGATTGTTGTGGCCACGCCTTCAAAGGTTGAGAGTGGATACGTTAGGGTTTACACCGGTGACAGGGAGGTTGATGAAAAGTTCAGGGGCTACATACGGGTTCGCGTAAGTCCCTGGATGGAAAAGCTCGTCAGGGTCGTTTAGAAAGCCGTTTATACCTTATTGTTTCTATACCTTCACGGTGGTTCTCATGAGGCCGAGCAAGATAGCCGTTAAAGTCCTCGAGGGTGAGGAGCCTATATTCTACGACCCGATATACCACGGAAGAACCCTGAAGGTCTTTGGGATGGACGACTACCCCGTTAGGTTCATGAACTATCTCATTGCCGAATACAGGAAAATAGGTTACTCCCCGATTGTTTTTGACACCACGGGTAGGGTTGAGGGGGAGTTTGACACCGTCATTGACGTTAGGGACGGGGAAAACCTCGGTCTCGACCCGATAAAGCTCTACAAAGCCAGTTATCTTGACCCGTACACGGCCGTTACGATAGTTCAAACCCTCTACGGTCTCGACAGGTCCTTAACAGACAGGCTTTACGTTGACGTGCTTCTCGGCAAGGTCTCAAGCGTTCCAGAGGCCGTCAAAAGGGGCGAAAAATACTCGGAGGTTATCATTGAGGGCTACACACCCCTCGACGAGGCGTTTTACACCGGAGACGTTCCGGAGCTTAAGGGGAGCGTTCTGGTGAACCTCGGTGAGACGCACAGCATCACCCTCGTTGGCATAGCTTTCCTAACCCTCGCGGCGGTCTTTGAGAAGAGGCGCGAGGCATTCGTGGGCCTGACGGACGGGGCCGTCTTGGCTTACACTACCGCGGGAGGCGCGGCCCTGCCGCTTTTGACCCGGCCGTTGAGAAGACGGGTAACTGCAATCGCCAGTCAGTACGCCATAGATTCCCTTCTGAACGTTTCCGGCCCCGTTCTGCTCCTCTACCACGACCCGGATGTTCAGTCCCTCGTTTACGAATCGAGCGGCGTTCCTCCAGGTCCGACGAGGAAGTTCATAACGAAGTCCAGCGGTGCGTACATAGTCCGCAGTCCTGAAACCGTTGACGTCTTCCACGGTGAGTTGCCCGAGGAAGTTCCCTAAACCTTTTTAAGTTTTTGGAGAACTTTTGCCGGTGAGAAAATGGCCTACATTGAACACGCCGTTCAGCCCCTCCCCTTCGTCCTCCTTTTGACGTTTTACTACATCACGATACCGGTTGTGATTCTCATATGGGCGGTTACAAGCCGCTACTACATAAGTAAAGGCAACTACCGGCTTAAACGGTTTGCCTCGCTCTTGCTGGCGGGTTTGATTGTGACGTCCATGATAGGGTTTGAGATAACGTCAATGTACGTTAACCTCCACTCCCCCCTGGGAGGCAACGTTTGTTTTACCTCCTCCTGCGTTCTCTCCTCGCCACCTGTAACCCAGTATTCGTTCTCTAGGGAGAACATAGAATCCTACGGTTTGCCCTCCCTTGGCCTCATGAGGGTCTACAGGGTTTATGACATAGGAAAGAATGCAACCCTCGGTCTCCCGGTTAAAATGAACTACCTCGTGGTCATCCGCTCATGGGTTCTGTTGCCGGTCGTTGACGTCTATGTGTACTACGTTAGGGGCAACGAAGTGTACGCCAAAAAGAGCATCAGAATATTCTGGCCCGAGTACCCGGGTTCGGTCCTAACAAGTGAGCTTGGTGTCAGGTTCACGGTCTTCATACTGCAGGGAGGGACTGGGGGACTTGGGGCTTAACCCCTCAGCCCCTTAAGGAGTTCCTCAAGAACGCCGAGGAACGTCTCAACCTCCTCAAGGCTGTTGTAGACGTGGAAGGAAGCCCTAACCGTCCCGTTTATCCCCAGCTTCTTCATCACCGGCAGGGCGCAGTGGTGGCCGGAGCGAACCATTATGTTGTTCTCGTCGAGTATCGCCGCGACGTCGTGCGGGTGGAGCGGCGGGACGTTGAAGCTAACGACTCCGGCGTGCTTTTTGAGGTTTCTCGGCCCGTACCAGGG
>NZ_JAMONU010000195.1 GCF_027066465.1 Thermococcus sp. | reverse complement strand
CTCGATGTCCAGCTGTTCTTTCGCTGGAATCCTGCCTATCGCGTCGGCGTTCGACTCATAACGACGGTCAATGCTCATCAGCTCAAGCTCGCGGTTCAGCTTTGAGTAGAAGTAGTGTGGATAAACCGGAACTCCAATCACGTACTCCTGAATCTGGATTCCGCTTAGGTCTTCCTTGTCCCTTATGCCGAGCCTCTCGGCCTTCCTCCAGAAGTCCTCTGGATTCTTGGCCAAAAAGTAGCCCCTCCCGCCCTTGGCTCCAAAGGGCTTGACGATTACTGGTCCTTCTATGTCATCGGGGTCGTCGTAGACCCTCGGAAGGCGCAGCTTCGCCTCCCCGAGCCACTTCCTCTCGAGTGAGCGGTCGCTCTCCCACCTCAGCACCTCTTTGTTGCCGTAGTAGGGAACGCGCATCCTTTCGACGAGCTCAACGCCGAGGTGTGCCACAAAGGAGCCGGTGGGAATAACCACTGCCTCAAGCTCGAGGAGTTCTCCCTCGGGATAGCCTCCCTCGATGAAGTAATCGGCAACCGGAAAGTACTTCGTGTAGAGCGGTCTAACCCGGGCCTTTCCAAAAGCTATAGTCTCAAAGCCCTCCTGCTTTGCCCCCTTCAAAATCTGAAGGGCCGAGTGGGAGGCGTAGGTCGCTACCCTCATTCCTCCTCACCCAAAAGCCTTGGTAGGGACTCGTGAACGGCTCTGAGCTCCGAAACGGGTTTTCTGAGGAGTTCTCGCCCGTTCCAGAGGAAGACCGCGTCGCCCCCGCCGGTCCTTCCGATGATGGCAAAGTGCTTGAAGAGACCCTTAAGCTCCTCAAGGTTTTCCTCCGGGAACGCCACGATGTATCTTGAGTGGCTCTCGCTGAAGGCGACCTCGATTGGGCTGGAGGTTTCGGAGGGAACCTTTGAGAGGTCGGCCGTGAAGCCTGCCTTTCCAGCAACGGCCATCTCCGTCAAAGCGACCGCGAGGCCACCCCTGCTCACGTCGTGAACCGCTTTGACGAGGCCCCTCCTTATCGCCTCGAGGACTCCGCTCGCGTTGGCTTTTTCTTCCTCAAGGTCTACGCGCGGTGCGAGGCCACCTTCAACGCCGAGCCTCGCGAAGAGCTCGGAGCCGCCGAGTTCGGGCTTCGTGAGGCCAACTACCCCTATGAGGAGGCCTCCCTCGAAAGCCCCCTGAGGAATATCCTCAAGCTTCACCTTCCCGAGGCCAGCTACGACGGGAGTCGGCTTTATTGGCCTATCAACGACCTCGTTGTAGAAGCTCACGTTCCCGCTGACGTACGCCAGGCCGAAGGCCCTCGCCGCGTCCGCCAGCCCCCTGACGGTCTCCGCAAAGCTCCAGTAGACCTCGGGCCTCTCGGGCGAGGCGAAGTTGAGGTTGTCAACCAGGGCCAGAGGCTCGGCCCCAACGCTAACGAGGTTCCTCACCACCTCTGCAACGGCCCCCATCGCGCCGTGGTAGGGGTTCAGGTAGCTGTGGTTCGGATTCCCGTCGGCGACGAAAGCCAAACCGTACTCGTCGTTTATCTTAAGAACCGCCGCGTCCCTGCCCGGTTTAAGGACGGTTCTCCCCTGAACCTCGTGGTCGTACTGCTCCCAGACCCAGCGCTTGCTCAAGATGTTCGGACTGCCCCAGACGAGGTCGAAGGCTTCTCCAAAAGAAACGTCCGGCGTCTCGACCGGTCTCTCGGCGCTGTAAGGTTTCAGCTCCCACTCTATCGTGGGAACGTCAGTTAAGAGCTCTATCGGCAAATCCGCAACCTTCTCGCCCCTCCAGTAGACGACGAAGCGTGGTTCATCAATCGTCTCGCCGACGACGGTCCACTCGAGCTCGTACTCCTCGAAAATCCTGCCTATTTCTTCGACGTCCTCCGGCTTAACCGCGAAGAGCATCCTCTCCTGGCTCTCTGAAATCATAACCTCGGTCGGGGTCATTCCCGGCTCGCGGAGAGGAACCCTGTCGGCGTATATTACTGCCCCAAAGCCCTTCTTGCCAGCCATTTCAGAGGAGGCGCAGGTCAGTCCCCCGCCCCCCAAATCCTTGAGCGCCTTAACTTTGCCGGTGTAAACGGCCTCTAGCGTGGCCTCGATGAGGAGCTTCTCCGTGAAGGGGTCGGGAATCTGAACGGCCGAGCGGTCCTCTTCGGTGTTCTCGCCCAGCTCCTCGCTCGCGAAGGTTACGCCGTGAATCCCGTCCCTGCCGGTCCTGTTGCCGACGAGGATTAGCTTGAGGCCAGGTTCGGTCACGTGGCTGTGGACGAGGTGCTCCGGCCTCATGATGCCAACGCAGGCGACGTTGACGAGCGTGTAGTTATCCAAGCTTTCGTCGAACTCGGTCTCGCCCCCAACGGTCGGGACACCTATCCTGTTGCCGTAATCGGCTATTCCCTTAACGACCCCCTCGAAGAGGTAGCGGTTGCGCTCCTTCTCCAGCGGGCCGAAGCGTATGGGGTCGAGAAGCGCTATTGGCCTCGCGCCCATGCAGAGTATGTCCCTCACAATTCCGCCAACTCCGGTAGCGGCGCCTCCGTAGGGCTCGACCGCGCTCGGATGATTGTGGCTCTCGATTCCAACGGCTATCCACGTCTCGTCGTCGAACCTCACTATTCCGGCGTCCTCGCCGGGGCCTAAAATCACGTGCTCGTTCTCCGTCGGGAGAAGCTTGAGCCAGGGTCTGCTCGACTTGTAAGAGGCGTGTTCGCTCCACATAACTTCGAGCATCGCCCACTCGAGCTCGTTCGGCTCCCTCTTCAGGCGCTCGCGGATGAGCTTCCTCTCGTGCGGGAACATTTCCTCACCTCCTCGCCAACTCAACCATGCTCCTGAACAGCCTCAGGCCGTCCTCACTCCCCAGAAAGCGGTCGCTCGCGCGCTCCGGATGCGGCATCGTCCCGAGAACGTTGCCACGCTCGTTGGCTATCGCCGCTATGTTCAGAACGGAGCCGTTGGGGTTGGCTTCTTCGCTCACGTCCCCGTTTTCGTCGCTGTACTGGAAGACTATTCTGACCTTCGAGGGGTCGTCAATGTAATAGTTGCCCTCCGCGTGGGCAATCGGCATCCTTATGACCTCTCCCGGCTCGTAGAGAGAAGTGAAAGGAGTTTCCGTGTCGTTTACTCGGAGGTGAACCCACCTGCAGAGGAAGCGCGGAACCCTGTTGGGTCTCAAAGCCCCGGGCAGAAGGCCCGCCTCGGTGAGGATTTGAAAGCCGTTGCAGATTCCGAGAACCGGCCGCCCCTCCTCGGCGAACTCCTTCACTTCCTCCATTATTTCCTGACGGGCGGCTATCGCTCCGGCGCGAAGGTAATCGGCGTAGCTGAAGCCACCCGGCAAAACCACGCCGTCGAAGTCCTTGAGGCTCGTTTTATACCAGACGCGCTCCGCCTCGGCTCCGGCCTTTTTTATTGCCCGCTCCGTCTCGAAGTCGCAGTTGGTTCCCGGAAAGACGATGACCGCGAACTTCACCATCTCAGCTCACCGGCTCTATCCTGTATTCCCAGCTGTGAATGAGCGGGTTGGCGAGGAGCTTCCTGCATATCTCCTCAACCTCTTCCTCAGGGTTTTCGCTCTCAAGCTCGAACTCGAAGCACTTCGGAACGCGCAGGCCTTCAACGGCGTAGCCGAGGTTTCTGAGGGCCTTCCCTATGACCCTCCCTTCGGGGTCGTTGAGTCCTTCCTTGAGGCGAACGGTAACGGTAACCCTCCACTTCATCTCAACCACCTTGCCAGAAAAGTGTAAAAATTGGGAGTTTTTAAGGCTTATTTTGACAGAAAAATGTTAAGAACGTGCGAGCCTCAGCGCCAGCTCAACGGCCTCCTCGGGGCTCTCTGTGAAGGCAACCTTCGCCCGTTTCCTGTGGTCAAAGAAGCCGTCCTTCGCGAGGGCCCTAAGCTCGTCGCTCCTGTAACCTGTTCCGGTAAGGACAACGACCGGAATCCCGAGGTTGTAGGCCATAAGAGCTTCGACCATCGTTCCCGAGCCGCCGCCAAGAACAACGAGGACGTCGGCTGAGGTAACAAGGACGACGCTCCTGCCCACCGGATTGAAGCCCGTCTTTATCCTTACCGAGCTGTACGGGTTCCCTTCCTCGTCCCCCGGAAGAATTCCGACGACCGTTCCACCGCGTCTCCTGAACTCTTCGGAGACAACCTTCATTATTCCGCCCTTCCCACCCGTTAAAAGGACGACGTCAGGGGGAAGGACTCTGGCGAAGGCCCTCGCCTTCCTCTCGGCCTCTGGGATGAGCTCCGAGTCGCCGGAACCGGCAACGGCTATCTGAACCATCAGGTTACCACCTTCTCAAGCTCGTCCAGCTCGATAGCGCGCTTTATCTCGAGGGCGACCCTCCGTCCGGTGCTCATGGGCTTCCTCCAGAGGGCGTTGCCGTAGGGGTGTCCCATCGACATGTGAATGTTCGTTCCACCGCCGGTTCTCGGGGCGACGTCGTAGATGTAGAAGTTCAGGTCTTTGTTCACCGCCGTCTGAAGCGTGAACGGCCCGATTATTCCCGGCTTGTAGTATTCCTGCGTCGCCTTAACGTACTTCTCGGCCATGTCGAAGACCTTCTCCAAAAGCGACTCGCGGAGCGTCGATGAAGCGTGGCCGCAGACGGTGTACTCGGGCTCGAACTGCCACTCGGGGAGGGTGAGCTGCTGCGCCGCTGGGAGCCTTACGTGGCCGTCAAGGCTCGTTTCGAAGCGCCAGTCTATTCCCAGAAGCTCAATCTCACCGTCAATCGGTGAGTAGAAGAAGTCGAAGTTGAACACAGGCCCGATGATGTAGCGCTCGATTCTGGCCCTCGCGAGGTCCTCCTCCGTGATTACGCCTAGCTTTTTCAGCCTCTCGGCCTTCTCGCGGAACTCTTTATATGATGCCGCCGTGAAGAATCCACGCTCGAGCCTCTTCTTGGCGTGCGGGAGTTTGACTATGACGAGGCCGACCTCGTCAATCTCCTCCGGCTCAACCGGCTCCGGATAGGGGAGTCCGGCCTTCTCAAGCAACCAGTAGTAGCTCTTCTCCTCGCTTCTCTCCTCGCTTCTGAGCAGGTTCCTGCTCCCGAAGAGCGGAACCCTGAACTCGTTCTCCACCCCCTCTATGCCGGTGTAAACCACGAAGGAGCGGTTGGGGACGAAGATTACGTTCCTCCTAACGAGCTCATCCTGAACGTCTATTATCTGGGCGAACTTTTCAAGGATGATGACTTCGTCGATGAAGCCCTTTGTCAGGCCGTCCCTGGTCTTCCTCAGCCTGAAGTACTCGGCGTAAGTCCTGTGCCTGCCCCTCTGCGCCACGACCAGAACGGGCAAACCTTCCTCCTTAGCACCGTCGGCTATGTCCAGGGCGGAGTGACTCCCGAGAACGCCGACTGTTATCTTCTCGGGGTCGTACCTCTCGAGTATTCCCAAAATTTCATCGCGGCTTATCATTTCCATCACCTCAGCAGGGATTCGGCTCAAAGTCCCTTCCAAGCTTCCGCATCAGCTCAATCCTCCTCTCAACGCTCTCCCGGGTTCCGACGTCGCGCCTGTAGAACAGCTCACCCCTTATGTGGGGAACCGCTCTTTGAGCTATTCTCTCTGCTTCCTCAATGCTATCGG
>NZ_JAMONU010000194.1 GCF_027066465.1 Thermococcus sp. | reverse complement strand
TTGTAGGCAAAGTACCTGAATTTAAGGAAGCTTAAATAAATCATAACGAGCGTGTAAACTACTGCAATAACCACCGCAGTAAAATCGTAAGGTGATAACTTAATTTTAATTTTGAATCTCACCATCAGATGTGGTTAAACTGCGTTGGTTTAAAACTATTTCGTCCAGTCCTCGGCAAGGCGTTCTATTGCCTCGCGAACCCTGGCCCGGTCCAGTCTATCAACGACGAGAAAAACTTCCTGAATGCTTCCATCGCTCTTGGCGACGAGCTTAAGGCCGGTCTGCGTTTCCCGCGTCACCTTAATCTCAAATCCCCGGGAATCGCTCGCGTAAATCCTGCCCGGGATTACCTTCTTTACGCCGGGAATCGAGGCTATCTCCTCGAGCGGTTTCTCAAGCCCCTTGAGGAAGTGGTGCTCCCTCTTGACGCCTTTGCGGAAGTGCTTGGGCATGAGAAAAGGTAGGGGAGAAACTTTAAAATTTTAAGCCCGCTTCCTCACCTTAACGGCGACGCCCTTCTTTGCCCTAATCATCTCCTCTCCAGCGAGAACGGCCTTGCCGACGCCGATTACCTTCTCGTCCCTCACGACGCCGACTAGGTCGTCAGGACGAATCCTCTCGTCGGCCTCGTTCACGCCGACCGCGAAGACGTCGCCGCGCAGGTCGAAGTCAATCTTCACCCAGTAGGCCTTGAGCGAGTCGTAAATCTTCTGCATTCCGAAGGGCGTGACGCTTATGACGCCCTCCCTGAAGGTTCCCGTCTGCTGGTTCTCAACGAATAAGCGGAGCATTTTAGAGCCTTTAACGTGGCCATTATCGGGAAGGACGGCCTCTCCTGCTCCAGCGCCAAAGTAGAAGTCGAAGACCTTCCTTACCTTCTCGAAGTAGCGGTAGGTTCTGTCTTCCTTCGTCCCCTCAAGCTGGAACTCCCTCAGGGTCTCGGTGAGGGACTTCAGGCTTTCCTTGCTCGTCGTTCCGTTCTCAACGCGGGTGAATATTATCTCCCTGCCCGAAAGCTCGCCCGCGAGCCTTGCTATCTCGACGTAGGCCTCGTCGAGATGCGCTATTATCGGAACGTCCTTCGGGTACTTCTCGAGGGTCTTCGCGAGTAGCTCTGCCGCAGGTTTGATTTCCTCCTCGCTCCAGTGGCCGGTGACGACTATGTCGTACTTCGCCAGCCACTCCCACTCCCTCGGAACGACGCCGAAGGGTGAAGTGAGGATTAGCTCGTGAACCCTGGCCGTTCCTGAGCCTAAGGCTTCCTTCACGGCGCGCCTGTAGAGGGTGTGCGAGCGGGAGAAGGAGTAGGGCTTCTTGGCCGAGCATGGGAAGAGAAGGACCAGCTCGGTGTTCTTCGGAGGGGTGAAGCGCTCGAGGACGCGGGAGTGCCAGCGCTTAACTTCAGGCCTCCTGATGGAGGCGTCGCTGATGAAGTGGACCGTCTCCTCCTGAATCGGCGTGTACTTCTCGAGGTAATCGGCGTGCTCCAAATCCGCTATGCGGAGAATTCCCGCGTGGTACTGGGTGTAGAACAGGTTCTCCACGAGGTAGCGGAGCCTACCGCTCTCAAGGGCCTTCCTCACGAGGAGGATAGTTTCTCTCGCGAAGTCGAGGGAGTTCGGTTCTTTGCCCCAGAGGAACGGGCTGTACTGGGTGAAGCCCTTGCCCTCGAAGTCGTAGAGCTTGAGCGAGCGCGTGTCGAAGGCATCAACGCCGAGGTAAACCGCCAAAGGATAGAAGAACGGCTCCAAATCGGTGATTATCATCAGGTTGGGGAACCTCTCACGGAGGGCGCGGAGGATTTTAACGAAGTAGCGGTACTCCTTGACGAGGATTTTGGAGTTGCCGAGGTAAACCGCCTCGAAGTTGTGGCGCTCGATTATCTTGAAGAACTCTCCGAGGTACTCGGTTCTCCTCAGGGCTGGCAAATAGAAGGCGTTGAAGCCGTCATAGTTAACGCTCCAGAGCCTTCCTAAAGCTTTCTCGATGACCTCGGCAGGAGTGTAGAACCCAAGCGGGATTGAGGGGGCCAGATTGAAGTCGTAGTCGCCGGGCTCGTCAGGGTGGAAGAATGAGTTGAAGGGTGAGAGCGTGAAGTCTATCCCAGCCAAAGCGGGGGTTCTGAAGGAGTAATCCCCTAGACGAGCTAACCCTAACCTTCCAGGTCCCTCGTGTTTTAGCACTTCCATTGGCATCACACGAGATTGTAGCGCTGGAGCAGGAGCAACTCGTCGAGGGTGAGCTTCTCACCGCGCTTGAACTTCTCAAGGGCCTCAACGGCCTTTTCGAAGTTGGCGTCTTTCTTGGCGCGCATCTTGGCGACGAGGCGATAAGCTATCAGTTCTTTGTGCTTCTCGTCGTACTCACGAATCTTCTTTTCGATTTCCCTGAGCTGTTTCCTTACTTCCCTTACTTTCTCGCGAAGCTCAACAACTTTGGCGTGGTACTCGTCGGCCTCCTTCTTGACCTCGTCGGCCTTGTTGAAGGCCTGAATCATCTGCTCGTGGAACTGCTGGCTCTGGTTGGCGAGCTTCTGTATCTCAAGGCTTATGGCCTTCCTTGCCTTCTTGAGCTGGTCGACCTTCTTCCTCGTCTCGATGAGCTTCTTGTGGAATCTGTCGGCCTGCTGGATTATCTCAAGCTCTGTCGCGAGAACCTGTATCTGGTCAACTATCTGCTTCTCCCTCTCGGGGGTTATGTTCGGGTTCGTCTGAAGCTCCCATTCGAGCTTCTCAATTCTCTCCTGTATCTTTTCGGGCGGCATCTTGAGCCTTCTGAGCTGGTTGTATTCGTCTCTCTTCGTCCTGTACTCGAGAATTTCCTGGTAGAGAAGGTCGAGCTTGGCGTTGATTTCCTCTCGGTTCTTCTTCAGCTCCTTTATCTTCTGGTTTATCTCGTCCCTCTTGGCCTTGTACTCCCTGCCCTTCTGCCTCAGCTGCTGGACTTCCTTGTTCTTCTCGTCCCTTTTCTGAATCCAGATTTGAAGCTCCTTCTCAAGCTCATCGAGTTTGGCCCTTATCTCGTTTCTCTCCTTTTCAAGGGCCTCTAACTCCCTTTTGATTCTCTTAATCTCCTCTGGGTCTACTTTAACCGTAGGCATCTCTCTTACCCCTCTCCCTTTTTAGAACAGCTCTGACCACTCCGGACATCTGGACTGAAAAATGCACGACCAAATAAAAACTTTTTGGCTGAAATTGAAAAGGAGTAAAAGGCAAGACCATCACTTCGAGTTCTCTGCCTTCTGGGGATACGGCATGAACTCCACCGTTCCCCTCTGCCTCATCGGCTGCTTATAGAGCTCCATAAGGGTGTAGACCTCCTCCGGGACGTCCGTGCTCACGTGGAGGCCGAGCTCCTTGGCGTGCTCGTAGGTAATCGGGTAGTCGTGCGTCCACCTGCCCTCCGTCAGAATCTGGGCAAGCTCCCTGGCCTTCTCCTCACCGTACCTGTCCTTGAGTATGCTGTAGACGAAGTCCCTAACCTGCTTTATGGCCTTCTCGGCAACATCGGCGAGGATTAGCGTCTGGTCATCGACCTTTTCAGGCCCCTTCCTCTCCACTGCCCTTACTATGCTCGGTCCCGGATACTGGCCGAGCTGCGGGTCAACCGGACCGAGAACCGCGTGCGGATCCATTATTATCTTGTCCGCCGCGAGGGCTATAAGCGTTCCACCGCTCATGGCGTAGTGGGGAACTATGACCCTCGTCTCGGCCGGGTGGTCGTGGAGGGCCTTCGCTATCTGGGTCGCGGCCAAGACAAGTCCACCGGGGGTGTGGATTATCAGGTCAATGGGCTTGTCCTTGGGGGCCATTCTAATGGCCCTGAGCACCTCCTCGCTGTCCTCGATGCTTATGAACCTGTAGAAGGGTATCCCAAAGAGGCCAATGCTCTCTTGCCTGTGAATCATCGTAATTACCGTTGAGCCCCTTTTCCTCGAGAGCTGCTGCAGAATCCTTGCCCTCGCCACCTGAAGGCTTTTGTACTGCATCTGAGGCCAGAGGAGCAGGTATATGAAGAACAGCCACCATATAAGCGAGCCGAAGAACCCGCTTGCCGCGTCGCTCATGCTACCACCGAATAGAAAAGGGGAAGGGAGTATTTATAGGCTTTGGTCACCCGACGACCTGAGTTCCCGTTCTGCCTTCGAGGGCCTCGACGGCTCTCTCCAAGTGGGCTATGATTCCTCTCTCGCCGCCCCACTCGACGAACCTTATAACGGCCAAAACCTTCGGCCCCATGCTGCCCTTCTTGAAGTGTCCTTCTTCGTAGTATTTCTTCAGCTCCTCGACTGTGACCTTTCCAAGCCACCTCTCGTCCGGCTTCCCGAAGTTAATCGCGGCACCGTTGACGTCGGTTAGAATCATGAAGATATCGGCTTTGACCTCCTCTGCTAACCTTTCCCCGGCCAAATCCTTGTCTATGACTGCCTCAACACCTCTAAGCTTTCCGTTCTCCTCCACAACGGGAACGCCACCGCCGCCGCTCGCGATGACTATGAAGCCCCTCTCGACGAGTTCCTGAATAACCGGAGCCTCGATGTGCCGCTTGGGGTCGGGACTCGGGACTACCCTTCTCCAGCCCCTTCCGGAGTCCTCAACCACGACCCAGCCCTTCTCCTTCGCAAGCTTCTTTGCCGTTTCCTCGTCGTAGAATGGACCAACTGGCTTGCTTGGGTTCTGGAAGGCCGGGTCGTTTTTATCAACAAGCGTCTGGGTCACTATCGTGGCGACAGGTTTGTCTATACCCCTCTCACGGAGTTCGTTGATTAGGGCCTGCTGTATCATGTAGCCAATCTGCCCCTGAGTCATCGCTCCGGCCACGTCCATCGGCTGAGCGGGAATTCCGTAGACCTGCTGGCCCGCATCCATGTGGAGGAGCAGAGCACCGACCTGCGGGCCGTTTCCATGCGTTATGACGACTTGATAACCCCTCTCAACTATGTCGGCAATCTGCTTGGCAGTTTTCTTCACGTTCTCCATCTGCTCCTCGTAGGTTCCCTTCTGTCCCCTCTGAAGGATTGCGTTACCGCCAAGGGCTATGACGACCCTCTTCATGAGCGTCACCCTAATGAATAACTCCGGCCAG
Source organism: Thermococcus sp. (assembly GCF_027066465.1). Lineage (GTDB taxonomy): Archaea > Methanobacteriota_B > Thermococci > Thermococcales > Thermococcaceae > Thermococcus. The sequence goes on along the minus strand of NZ_JAMONU010000194.1, from coordinate 630 downwards.
AGGAATAAAAACGTTCGTTAGGTATCAACGATGTTCACTTGAAAAAGGTTCGGTCGCGGAGAAGTTTAAGTGGCAAACGTAAAGAACAGAAACCATAAAGCTTTCGTTTATAAATACCATTTCGAAAAGCTTCCGAGACCGAGTTTCTCAAGGGTTCTCATCACGCCCAGAGCAATGCCCTCAACCTCTATCCCGCCGGGAAGCTTGTAGGCGTCGCCGACGACGTACACATCTTTTACCGGAAAGTCCTCCACAACCTGACCGCTGGCAACCCTGTTCACCGGATTTCCGTCGAGGTACGTCTGTACCAGCAGGATTTCGCCCTCGCTATCGAGGTTCGGGAAGAGTCTGTAGATGTCCTCGATGCCCTTCCTCCGCTCGGCCTTGAGGTTCCTGCTCTGCAGGGCGTGATGGAGCATTATCAGGGTGTAGCCCTCCCTTGCAAGCTCCGGACTGAGCGAGGAGGGCTCGTTGTAGCCGTTTATACGGTCGGTGTCAAGGGTGAAGACGACGGTGTTGCCTATTCTCGGCCTTCCCTTCAGGGCGACGTTGTATTTAATGCCCTCACTCGGCCTCAGCGAGTCAACGCGCTTCAGGTAGCTTTTCTCGAAGTTATCCCGGCCTATCAGC